>MFXW01000043.1 GCA_001787585.1 Candidatus Peribacteria bacterium RIFCSPHIGHO2_02_FULL_53_20 | reverse complement strand
CGTGATCCTTTCTTCGGGCTGCAACTGCAACAAGTTCACGATCGCCGAGCCCTTCGCCGTGCGACTCGCCTGCGGCAATTCGTAGGCCGGCAATTTAAATACTCGACCAGTATTCGTAAAGCACAGAAGATCGTCGTGGTTCATCACGTGCATCAGGGATTGCAGCTCGTCATCCTCCTTGGTCGCCATACCCTTGATCCCCTTCCCTCCGCGGTGTTGAGCCCTAAACTGCATCGGGCTCATGCGCTTCACATATCCTGTAAGCGTGAGTGCCACAATCATCGGCGCATTCGGAATTGTGTCTTTCGCCGTGAACTCGCCGACGGCGCCTTTTACCACAGTCGTGCGGCGGGGGTCGCCATACGCTGCGCGGATCTCCTGCAGTTCCGTTGTCAGAATTTTATCGACCCGCTTTTTGTCTTTGAGGATCGCCTCGCACTCGGCGATGAAGGCTTTTTTCTCTGCAAGTTCCTCCTCGATCTTTTTGCGCTCAAGTCCGGCAAGCGTCTGCAGGCGCATCTGAAGAATGGCGTCGGCTTGAATTTCGCTAAGTTTAAACTTGTCAACAAGATTGTCTTTTGCGACTTCCTTCGTCTCACTTTTCTTGATCGTCTTGATCACTTCATCAATGTGGTCGAGCGCCTTCTTCAATCCTTCAAGAATGTGTGCGCGTTCCTTAGCCCGGTCGCGATCGAAGGTGACGCGGCGCGTGATCACCACTCTGCGATGATTGACGAAAATCTGGAGGAGTTCCTGAAGATTCAGAAGCCGCGGTTGGAGACCGTCTGCGAGGGCAATCATGTTGTAGCCGAAGCTGCTTTGGAGCTCCGTGTGCTTGAAGAGCTGGTTCAAGACCTTCTGCGGATAGGCATCCTTTTTCAATTCAATGATGACGCGGATGCCCTCGCGATCGGACTCATCGCGAATATCGGAAATACCCTGAATGATTTTGTCCGTTGTGAGCTGCGCCATCTTCTCGATCATCGTGCTTTTATTCACCTGATACGGGATCTCCGAAATGCGGATGTGATAGCGGCCTTTCACCTCTTCGATCTCCGCCTTGCCCCGGACGATGATAGATCCGCGTCCCGTGAGGTACGCCTGCTTGATCACTTCCTTGTCATAGACGATGCCCCCAGTCGGGAAATCCGGTCCCTGTACAAACTGCAGAAGATCTTCGACTCCTGCATCCGGATGTTCCACCAAATGCATCGTGGCATCGACAAGTTCGCTTAAGTTATGCGGAGGAATATTCGTCGCCATACCCACAGCGATTCCGACACTGCCATTCAGGAGGAGGTTTGGGATCTTGCTCGGGAGAACTGCTGGCTCCTTGCGGCTGCCGTCGTAGCTGGGACGAAAAAGCACCGTGTCCTTTTCAATGTCTTGAAGAACTTCATCGGCAATCCGCGCCATCTTCACCTCGGTGTACCGCATCGCGGCAGCATTATCGCCATCGATCGATCCGAAGTTTCCTTGTCCATGCACCAGCGGATAGCGCATCGCGAAATCCTGGGCCATGCGGACAAGGGCTTCGTACACAGGAGAGTCACCATGCGGGTGGTATTTTCCGAGCACATCTCCGACCACGGCTGCGGATTTCTTATTTTTTGCGGTACTGCGCAGCCCCATCTCGTGCATGGCAAAAAGGATGCGGCGATGCACGGGCTTGAGTCCGTCTCTCGCATCTGGAAGGGCACGTGCAACAATGACCGACATCGCATAGTCGAGATAGCTCTCCTCCATTTCGGCAACGATTGGTCGCGGGGCAATGCGCCCGATGGTGCCGAGTGTCTCGCCAAGAGACTGCTGGATGGGTTGCTCCTTTGCGGGAGCAGTTTCGGGTTTGGGTCCCCCCTTCGCTGAAGCTTCGGGGGGCAGGTCGGGTTTAGGCGGAACCGGCGCAGAATCTCGTGGTGGTTTCTTCTTTGGGGGATCTTTTTTCTTGGGCATCGGTAAGCGAAAGGGAATGGCGGAAGTCTCGCGCCGTCAAAGGGAATGATAGCGGATTTCTCGGGAAAACAAAGAGTTAGGAGCTCCGAGATGTAGCGGAGAGCCGTGGCTCTCCGCTACGGTAGCGATGTATGCTTTCCATTGTTTCCACCCCCATCGGCAATCTCGGCGACATTACCCTTCGGGCACTGGCAACACTCAAAACCTGCGACGCGATCATCTGCGAAGATACGCGAGTCACCGGTCAGCTCCTGAAATTGCTGAATCTTCCGAAGAAGAACCTCATCAGCTGCCACGGGTATAGCGATGAAGGAAAGATAGCGATGATCCTGCAGCGTCTGAAGCGCAACGAACATCTGGTGCTCGTTTCCGATGCGGGCACTCCCGGTATTTCCGATCCTGGTTATGCAATTGTTTCACAAGTCCAAGAATGGAACGGGACGAACCTAAACCCCAACCCAAACCCGATCGCGATCCAGGTGATTCCCGGTCCCGCTGCCTTTCTCGCAGCCCTCTCTGCTTCGGGACTGCCGATCAATCAATTTGTGTATCTGGGATTTCTGCCGCTGAAGAAAGGAAGGCAGACGCTGCTCAGGTCATTTATCAACGAGGAACGGACGATCGTCTTTTATGAATCGGTGCATCGGATTGAAAGAACGCTCAAGGAATTGGCGGAAACATTGAAGGATCAACCCGAGCGTCCGGTCGTTATCGCACGGGAATTAACGAAGATGCATGAAGAGGTGATCGCAACGATCATTGCGGATCTTCCAACCATTGCTGCATCTATGACAAAGAAGGGAGAGTTTGTGGTGGTGGTGGGAGTATTGCGCGCAATGCCCCTACGGATGCATCTGAAAGACAACAAACGCACTGCACATGCTTCCCACTGAATGCCATGGCATACAATCCAAAATTACATAATCGGAAATCTTTGCGACTACGATCAAAAGACTATCGATCTGGGTCATATTTTATAACAATCTGTGGGGTGAACAGGGAATGGTTGTTTGGGGAGATTAAACATGAGGAGATGATGATGAATGAATTGGGGATAGTTGTTGAAGATGAATGGCTGAAGACAAAAACAATACGACCGAATGTGAAACTGGATGCGTACGTTGTCATGCCGAATCATTTTCATGCAATTCTGCATCTTGAGGAAAAGGACTTGGCACCAGTGCAATATCTCGGAGGTAGGGGCATAGAACACATGATGGATGAACATCATCCCAACACGGGATGCTCTGAACATCACCGTAGGGGCATAGCGCGCTATGCCCCTACGGATGCCGTTACCAAACAAAACAACCGAGATGCCTCTAAAACAGGGAAATTCCATAAAATAATCCCCGATTCTCTGGGTTCAATAATCCGAGGATTCAAATCCGCCACCACCCGCCATATCAACCGTCTCCGCAATTCTCCCGAAACTTCCGTCTGGCAACGCAATTATTACGAACATGCCATCCGAAACGCGGAAGAATTACAAAAAACCCGAACGTACATCCAGAAAAATCCGAAATACTGGTTTGCTGACGAAGAATATACACCACACAAATATGCATGAACCGCCCTACGGCAGCACCCCCGCCGGATCGATGTTCACTCCATTCTGTATCACCTCGAAGTGCAGATGCGCCCCGGTCGTCATCTGCCCCGCACCATACGTGCCTGGCTCGCCACCGCTGTAACCGATCGTCTGCCCTGCAGAAACTTCATCCCCGGCAGTCACCGCGAATCCCGCAAGATGTCCGTAGATTGTCGCGTAGCCTCCACGATGGCCGAGGAGAACGTAGCTGTAGCCTGTTTCTCCTCCGTCACGAACGAGGAACACGATGCCGTCGGCACTCGCACGCACGGTGGTTTTCATCGGGACGACCATATCCATGCCGAGGTGTGGCACGCCGAAGTACCGCTCATAGTTCGGCGCGCGGAATCCCGCAGAAATGCGACCTATCACCGGCCACAAAAATCCCAGTGTGGATGCCGGAAGTTTCCCATCGGCGTGCGCATCGGGACGGGCATCCATCAGACCCTTTTCGATGAGCGCACGTTCGGCTTTTCTCTGAAGTCGCGCATCGATGCGTGCGAGTTCACCTTGTAATCGCAATACTTCGCTATGGACTTCCGCCATCACTCGCTTGTTCATAGCAATCTCCGCCTCGCTTGCCTGCGCGGTCATTGTCGCGCGTTCGTAGGTCGTCATGTTTTTCAGGTATTCCTGTGAAAGCACGACATGCTTCTCTTCCAATGCCACAAGATGCTTGCTGACTTCCTGACCGTTCACGAAAAACGCATAGAGACGGGCACGAGCGGCAAGCAGCGCCCTGCCTTCGGGACGATTGCGCAGCGGCGAACCGAAAATGATGGAGCGACGCATCCGCTCACGCAAAGACCCCTGAGAGCTGGTAAACATTCCGCGAGCGCTCAGATACCGGATGAAAGCACTCAGCGCCGTGCGTTCTTTTTCTACACCTGCTCGTGCATGTATAGGATCTTCCAAATCAATGCTGTATCGACTCTTCGTATCTGCAACAACCTCGCGAAGGGCGGCAATTTCCAGACGGACACTTCTGCGCTCCGCACCGATCCGCACGATCTCCGCTGCACTTTTCTCCGCGACCGCTTCGCCGTTGCGCTGACGCGCACGGAGCCCCGAACTCACGCGATATCGCTGCGATGCATTGTGCAGCACATTCTGAAGAGAATCCTCAAGCATATTCCGGTCCGCCGCTCCGGAGAGTCGCGATGTCGCGACAGGAACCACAGCAAGGACTGCGAATGCCGCAGCGACAATCCATGCGTGTTTTGCGCGCAGAAGTGAGGAACGCTTGGAGCGCTTGCGAAAAGGGGTGTGCATTTCTTAGTAGTATAGCGGAAATTGCAAAGGTTTTCACCTGCTATACTCCCCCCATGATCTCCTCTCTCCGCGGCGCTGTCCACAAAGGTCCCATCGGCGAAGTAAGCCTCGATGTACAGGGCGTGGGCTATCGCGTCAAAGTTCCGCTGGATACCTGGGAAATGCTGCAAGAAGGTGATCAACGCTTGCTCTGGGTAAGTACCTACGTCCGCGAAGATCGGCTCGATCTCTATGGATTTCCCGAGGCCGCAGGTAGACGATTTTTTGAAGAGCTCATCAACATGCAGGGCATCGGGCCGCGACTGGGCTTGGAATTATGTGCGGTGCCAAAGGATCTGCTGACGCAGGCGATCAGGCAAGAGGACGCATCGATTCTCCAGAGCATCAAAGGTATCGGCAGAAAGACTGCGGAGAAGCTTCTCTTGGAACTCAAATCGCTCGCGGAAAAGCAGCCCGATCTTTTCCGTCCTGCAATGAATGGCGGCGATATGGGCGGGCAGTACGATCAAGACGCGGTCGAAGCGCTGAAGACCCTCGGGTACGACACCTCGACGGTGCTGGATACGCTCAAGAAGCTCCCGAAGGATCTGAAGACAACCGAAGAACGGGTGACCGCAGCATTGCGAGCTTTGTAGCGGGAATCAGAATGTGAGTCTTTTGATAGGGAAAGCACCCTAAAGAGAGTATGATCAGCAAGATTTTCCTCTGCAAATGCAAAAAAAGCACGAGACCTGCCTCGTCCGGGGATGCGGCAAAGCAACCAACGGCAAGCAGCACTGCCCCCAGCACGGGACTCCCGAGCAACGGAGAAAGCTCTCAAGCGCCACACAAAAAAACAGTCGTTCAGCCTGCTGCTCCGTGGTGTGCTACAGCGGGGAAGGTCACGATAACGGCGAACAGTACTGCACGAAATGCAAGCAGCCGTGTTTCTGGAAATCCGCATAGGTTCTCCGCAACCTTCGCAAACTCCGCAACCCCCGCAAACCTTTCAAATTCACAAAAAAATGCATATCGCTTAGCCCGTGGTATAGTGAGCATCCATGCTCCACCTTGATGCTTCTGCAGCGCTCGCCAAAGCCATTACGCCTTCGCGGGGAATTCCCGACCAGGAGCTCTCCACACTGCGCACCGGCATGCGCCGCTACGTGGATGATTTTCTGAAGGAGCGTGCTAAAGGAGAGCACGCGTGGTCGATGGATCCGTATGACAGGACTTCGGTCGAAGCGGTGCGCGAAATTTCCATGCGGGTACGGGCGGACAGGATCAAAACCATCGTCTGGATCGGCATCGGAGGATCAGGGCTCGGTCCCCGCGTCATTCAGGATGTCTTCGAAGGACCGGAAACCGTGGAATTCATCGTGATCGATACGATCGACCCTGCCATCCTCAGCATGTACAAAAATCTCGTCGACTGGCGCTCGGCGATGGTGGTAGTTGTGAGCAAATCGGGAGGGACACTCGAAACGATGAGCGCATTCTTCCTCTTCTGGAACGAGCTCAAGTCGGCGATGAAGGAGCGCGCCGCGGAGCGTGTGATTGCGATTACAGATCCGAGCGGAGGGTCGCTGCGGAGTTTCTGCCTCGAACGCGCGATCCAGATGCTCCCGATCCCCCCCGCAGTTGGCGGTCGTTTCTGCATCTTCACGCCCGTGGGGCTTCTCCCGATGGCGCTCCTCGGAGGTGACACGGCGCAGTTTCTCCGTGGCGCCAAGGAGATGGACACGGTCTGCCAGGGATCGGTGCTCGAGGAGAACCCCGCTGCGATGCTCGCCGCTATGCAATACCTGCTCGATGTCAAACGCGGCTACCCGCTCCGCGTGATCATGCCCTACTCCGCCCGTCTCGAGCAGCTCGCACGCTGGGGGCAGCAGCTGATCGCCGAAAGTCTTGGGAAAACGGAAACGCATAATCCCGTTCCCGTCACCGCAATCGGCACCCAAGACCAGCATTCACTCCTCCAGCAGTGGATGGCAGGACCGCGCATGGCATGGCATCTCTTCATCCGCGAAGAGGAGAAGGTGCGCCTAACGGTTCCCGATGACGTGGAGGGCTCCTTCCATTATCTCGCTGGAAAAACCTTCGGTCAGCTGCTCGATGCCTGCTACGAAGGCACCAGCCGCGCACTCATCGGCGGCAAGCGCCCATGCATCACCATCACCATTCCCCGCCTGGATGCCTACCACCTCGGCCAGCTCTTCTTCCTATTCATGGCGGAGGTTGTCCTTCTCGGAAAGCTCTACCGCATTGATCCCTATGGGCAGCCGGCGGTGGAAGTGGGGAAGAGGATCACGAAGGAGATTTTGAGTAGAGGGAGGACGGAATCGTAACCCACGATCTCACTACCTCACGATCTCACGATGTTCTATACTCCCCTTACAGCTCCCATCTTTAAGCTATGCCTTCCGCCATCTCCGACGCAGACTTTCAGAAAGAAGTCCTGGAATCGCCCCTCCCCGTCCTCGTGGATTTCTGGGCACCTTGGTGCGGACCATGCAAGGCGATGAATCCGATTCTTGAGGAACTCGACAAGGAATACACGGGCAAGGTGAAGTTCGTGAAGATCAACGTGGATGAAAACATCGATGTTCCCG
>MFXW01000042.1 GCA_001787585.1 Candidatus Peribacteria bacterium RIFCSPHIGHO2_02_FULL_53_20 | reverse complement strand
GGACTTCCGGAAGTGCTTCCAGGATGTCTAAGTCCGAGTGGATAGCGTGTGCTATGCAGGCGTCGATGGACATTGTTTGTTTTTGGGAAATCAGATCATGATAGCAGAAAGAGGGGGATTTGGGTAGCCCCGGAATGCTAAGAAAACATTGCATCTCCCAATAATCCCCTTGGATGTTCAGCGTGATCAAGGAGTTGATTGGACAGTCCGTCATCAATTCTGGAGCCGCCTCGGGGATTTGAACCCCGGACCCTAGGTTTACGATACCTATGCTCTACCACTGAGCTAAGGCGGCACTTACTACAAAAAGTGTACAAGCGAACAATCCGCATGCTCAAGCATTTTCTGTCTACTCTCATCCAAAAAAATTCTCATGCGTCCCGGTTGCATGAAATGTAATAATTTCATTTCCCTCGACGTCCGTTCCAAGTGCATAGAGAAGCAACCAGTCTCCCTCGATGTGATAATCGCGCAGATGTTTCCATTCCCCTTGCAGCGCGTGGTCTCTGTACTTTGCATTTGACATATTATTAAAAATGGCTATTATCTTAATATGTTAGAAAAGTTCACTATGCTAGCATTCGATACTCGGCATCACCCGATCGGTGTATACGTCAATTCTCAACTTTTGGAGACTTTGGAAGCTGCAAAACAGCGAGGTCTTCCTTATAGTTTGAAGCTTGAAGATGTAACGGATGCAGCTGTTGTCAGCACTGTAAACGGTTTGGCCTATGCAGTACACGAAGTGCTTAAAGGAACGAATTTTGTAGTGGGAAAGGAATACGTTCCTAATCCAACATGAGTGCAATCCACTCCAATTGCGTCTGCATGTAATGTCTATGTGAAGTGCTACGCTGCTTCTGTGGACTCATCCCCAGTTTCCAAAAAAGCCATCTGGCTCTGGTCACTCTACGATTTCGCCAACTCCATCGCGTTTGTCGGCGTGATGTTTTACTTCGGTCCCTGGTTTGTGAAAACCATGGGGGGATCGGATACGTGGATGAGTGTAGCGATCGCGCTTTCGACATTGCTTCTGCTTTTCGTTCTGCCTTTTCTCGGTCACCTGTCCGATCGCAGGGGAAAGCGCATGCCGTTTCTTTCGGGGATGACGCTGCTCTGCATTCTTTCCCTTCTCGGGTTGGGGCTCCTCATGGCGCGCGTGACAACACTCACAACGACCGCAGCTTTTGGCGTGATCTTCTTCTACTTCTGCTTCCAGTTTTTCTATCAGGGGAGTTTTGCCTTCTACGATGCGTACCTGAGGGATCTGAGTGCGAGCGGCACATCGATGGAAAAAATATCGGGAATGGGAATGAGCATCGGGCAACTGGGGAATCTCGTCGGGCTTGCTCTTCTGATGCCCTTCGGCCTCGGAAAAATTTCGTTCACTGGGCTTCATGGCGTTCCGGGCGCATTTATTGTTGCAGGCATTCTCTTTTTTCTCTTCTTCTTGCCTACATGGAGGTTTTTGAAACAGCGCGCTATTCCACTATCGCCCCAAGGAGACATTGTTCTCGGCCAGTCGTTTCGCGCAACGCTCCGGGATTTTTCCGAGATTCGAAAGCACAAAGGTGTCCTCCCATTTCTCATTGCGTATTACCTTTTTGCAGATGCGCTTCTGACATTGTCTCTTTTTGCAACACTCTATCTCGACGTGGTCGCGCATCTTTCTCCTCTGCAGATGAATGCAGCGATCATGGGGTCTATTTTTCTCGGCGTATGCGGTGGATGGATGAGTCCGCTCTTCGTACATTGGTGCGGCGGTAGAAAAAAAGCGTTGCAGACCTTCATTATTGCTTGGGGTATCCTCGTTTTCTTTTTTGCAATCACGCGCAGTTGGCCCGTTCTCGCAGTGATCGTCATGCTCAACGGATTTGCATTCAGCGTGCTCTTTTCCCTCTCACGGGCGTTCTATGCCGTTCTTATTCCCAAAGAAAAACAGGCAACGTTCTTCAGTGTGTACGTCCTCTTTGAACGCACTTCTTCGATCTTGGGACCGCTGCTGTGGAGCGCGACTGCGTTGATATTCTCTGCATTCGGCGATGATCGCTATCGGTTTTCCGTTGGTGTTCTTGCGGTTCTGATTCTGCTGAGTTTGGTGCCGCTGCGATATGTGCCCGAAGAAAGTGCCTGAATGCAATTTTCCCGTGAATTGTGCTAATAATACATTATTATTCACGTTATATTGACATTTTAACGTGAATAAAATAGAATGGGAATATGGCAATAACGAAGCCTCTGCAAAAGCGTATTGAGCTACTCAAGGCACAGTACGATAGCTTGCGGCATGGAAAAGAATCATTGCTGCGTATGATCGATGAGGCGGAGATTCCCGAAGGTGTCTATAACTCCAATGCGATCGAGAACTCGACGCTGACGCTCAAGGAGACGGAAAAAATTCTTCTGGAGATGGAAGTTTCGCGTGATGTTTCGGTGCGGGAGGTATTCGAAGCGAAGAATCTTGCACGGGTCATAGACTATATCCGATCATCATTACTCAGAACGGAGCTTACGGAGGAGATGATACTCCTGCTGCATCGGATGCTTATAGGAGGTATCGACGACAGTATCGCGGGACGTTTCCGGTCTTCCGGCGAGTATGTGCGAGTGGGCACCCATATCGCTCCCGCGCCCGGACAGGTGGAAGGGATGATGCGCGAGCTTCTTATCCAAGAATCCAGTGATCTCTCTTCGTATTTTCTTGATAAAATCGCCGCATTCCATCTTGTATTTGAAACAATCCATCCCTTTTGCGATGGCAACGGTCGCATTGGTCGTATTCTCATTCATTGCCAACTTCTACGGCTCGGGTTTCCGATGATCATCATCCGCAATAAAGAAAAACAAGAGTACTACCGTGCGTTCAGGGAATATCGTCACGCAAAGCGAACGAACATTATGGAACGCATCATCGCACTTGCGCTTTTGGAATCACTGCACAAAAGAATCGCCTATCTAAAATGGAAGACGATTGTGACGCTCTCTGACTACGCCCGCGCGCGCACAAAATCCGCTCCGGCACTCTTCAATGCCGCAAAGCGCCAGACCATTCCGGCGTTCCGGGAGAAGGGGGTGTGGAAGATTGGAGAGGGAAAAGACGGATCATTGGTATGAAAGCTCATTCCTCAAGTTTTTTCATCACCTCTTCAACCGCCACCCCAATTCCCCTTGCATTCCAGTGCGTGTCATCAAGCCAATAGAGGAGGTCTTTTCCTGAGCCACTTTCTTCTTGGAAACGTTTCACCAAAGAAACATGGGCGATCTTCCTTTCTTCTAAAGCGGCATCGAGCACCAGAAGGGGATCGGGCGAAAGAGGCTCTCTCCCGATTCGTGAAGCATAGATGTGTTCTTTGTCAGGGATTGGCATAAAGATGAGACGCGTGCCACGGGCTTCCAGACAATCACGCACATGGGCAACAGCATCGGCGACACGGTCAAAGCCGCGAGCGGAACCGGGGGAGGAAAGGATAGCCAGACCTCTATCCAGGAAGAGCATGGTGTCTTCCGGGACGATCGTCACCACGATCGTGTGCTGCCCTGTCCATACATAGATCATGTGCTTGAGCGACTGTTGCATGGTTCGGCGAAGAATGGAAAGTTGTGTGTATTCGACAAAGTCGCCGATCATCGCTTTCACGAAATCCTTGGAGGATTTTACGAAACGGTCTTTGCGCGTTGTGTTTGAAAAACAGGAAGTATCCGCAAGCAATGTTTCGATCTCGCCGTTGGAGCCGAGTGTGTTTCTCTCCGCTCTTCCCCAGAGGACAATCTTCGGAGGATTTTTCAGGAAGCGTTGATCACGGAGAAAGAGAGACATATCCGATGGCACGTAGCCGTACACAGAATCTTCCACATGCTGCTGCAGCTGCGTCACAAAGGTTTTTTCATCGGGATCCGCTGCACTTGCCATGAATGAATCCCCCACGACGACGATTGCAGGATGCTCATTCTGGATCACTGTCGCATTGCGTTTTCCGTAGCGGTCATTGGTCCATGTATAGAGCCTCGGGACGCGGTACGTGGGCACGCCGAGGAGGTTGGCAAGGTCACCGTATCCGGAAATCTGCAGCATTCTCTCTGTCCTAGGGATGTTATACCGGAATGCCCCCATCATGTACTCCCAGGGACGGAAGAAGAATGCATCGAGTGGCAGAAGGAACGGTGCAGAGCGGTCGACACCGATTAGCACGAGAAAAACCGCGGCGATCAGCGTGCAGAAGAGCAGTGGCCGGTCTTGTTTCTGGTGCCGCATTAAAATTGGAAGTAAATGAAAGGAGAGCTCTCGCTGCCGAAAGCGATCAAGAGACTGATCACCGTCAGCACGGCAAATCCCAGAGAGAGGCGCAGAGAGAAGCGGGGCGGACAGCGCGGCACACGCGTTTCATGCAGAACGAAGAGCGCCGCGATACAGACGGGAGTCCATGCCCACCATTCCGGCATGGTATGCAATCCACCGCTCCAGAGTGATTGGAAATAGTGGTTGGCATCCGCAAGCGTCGGAGAACGGAAGAGTACCCACCCCATCATCACGAGCAGCATCGTCCACAGATGTTGGAACACTGCAGGAATTTTTTGCAGGAGATCGAGCAAAAAGATTTTTTCGAGAGCGAGAAGAATGCCGTAGTACAGTCCCCAGAGGACGAAGTTCCACGCAGCGCCGTGCCAGAGTCCCGCGAGTGTCATGACGATGATCAGATTCAGTGCAACGCGGGGAAGACTTCTCCTGCTGCCGCCGAGCGGGAAATAGAGGTAGTCCCGTATCCATGCAGAAAGCGTCATGTGCCACCGCCGCCAGAATTCCGTGATGCTTTTGGAAAAGTACGGCGTATCGAAGTTCTCCGGTAAGCGGAATCCGAACATCAGTCCGAGTCCGATCGCCATGTCGGTATAGGAGGAGAAGTCGAGATAGATTTGGAGTGCATAGGCGCCGAGCCCGAGCCACGCTTCAATCGCCGATGCGGGGGTTGTAGCGAAGATCGGATCAGCAATTGCGGCAAGCACGTCTGCCAGAAGCAACTTCTTTGCCAATCCCAAGACGAAGCGGTAAACGCCTTCCGCGCGCTCACTCCACGGGTGCCGCTCCACGGAAAACTGGGGAGCGATTGCTGGAAACCGGATGATCGGTCCGGCGATGAGGTGCGGAAAGAAAGAGATGAAGCACGCGAATTCCGTGAAGGTTCGTGCAGGTAGCGCTCCTCTGTACACATCCACGAGATAACTAATGCCTTCAAACGTGAAGAAGGATATTGCGAGAGGCAAACCAACGGAGAACACAGGAATGTTTTGTCCCGTCGCCCATGTCAGCGTGTCTCCGATCATTCCCTGATACTTGAAGAAACCGAGGATGAGGAGGTTGAGACAGATCCCGAGCGTCATCCAATATCGTCCTGTGAGACTTCCCGGATGTCCTGCAACTTTTTTCCCGATAACAAAATTTAGGACGGTTGAACCAAGGAGCAGCGGGAGAAAGAGCGGGTTCCACCACAGGTAAAATACGTAACTTCCAAGGAGGAGAAAGAGGATGCGGTGACGGATGCAGAGCGCATACCCTGCAAGCAGCAACGGCAGCATCCAGAAGAGGAAAACGGGACTGTGAAACAGCATAGATAAGGAAAAAATCCGCAAAAAAAGCCCGTGTGACGATAGCATTGATGTTCGTCAGGATCCTAGTAACCGGCGATGGCTCCGGATTATGCACAATACAAAAATATGTTCTTGAAAAGTCAAAATTCTCGTTCAATTGTTTAAAAGCGTACAATCGCTTCTAATTATTCTTTTCTCTTCAGGTTTCCTATGCGTACACAAAATAATTACCGCGGCTTTAGACACGCCCTACTCCGAGCATCCGCGCAGATCTCTCTAGCCACACTGCTCTTTGTGAACTCTGCGGACATCGCGCTTGCGGCCAGTCGCTTCTGGGTGGGTCAGGGCGAAGCTGCCGTGAGAAACCAGTGGGAGAATACAGCAAACTGGGCAGCTACCAGTGGAGGCGCCGGGGGACAGAGCGTCCCGGTGGCGGCGGACCTTGCCATCTTCAATAAACAAAGCGGAGGCGTGCAAGCGGAGATCCGCAGCGTCGTCCAAGTCAAAGGACTCGAACTCAATAGTGCATGGACGGGATCAGTGCTTCAGGGCACAGGTACCATTGCCATCGGGACGACGGGCATGACCGTGGGGAGTGGTCGCTTCATCGGAGGAAATGCGGTGATCGCGAACTCCGGAAGCTACACGCAGACGGGAGGCATCGTCACCGGTCTCATGAACACCTTCTCGCTCTCTGGAAGCCTTTCCATCACCAAAGGAGCCGACTCGGTCTATTCCACATTCACCAACACCGGAACCCTCGTATTCAACGGCAATGCAGACCAAAACCTCACGGTGGGAGCAAACGTCACAAAGACCTTCAAAAATCTCACACTCAATAACGTCGGAGCAGGCACGAGCGATGACATTGTCACGAACGTGAACGGCGGGCTCTTCCTCTCCGGCGCACTCGTGATTACCTCGGGGAATCTTGATCTTACAACCAACTCCGTAGCATTCGTTACCGATCGCGGCATCACACTTGCCGACAGTTCCAATGCATCCCTCACCACGAACTCCGCTGTCACCGCCTCCGGTACCATCCTCGTCAACGATGCCGCGACATTAACCGTCACCGCGGGCACCTGGACCCTCAACGACGACAGCGATCAGACCGTGGATCTCGACGGGCAGGCGCTGTTCAACCTCACGATCAACAACGTCGGCGGCACCACCATCGATGATGTGGTTGTCGCAGCCGATAGCCAAATACTCCTATCCGGTGCTCTCATCATCACCCTAGGAAACCTCGATCTCACGACCAACACC
>MFXW01000041.1 GCA_001787585.1 Candidatus Peribacteria bacterium RIFCSPHIGHO2_02_FULL_53_20 | reverse complement strand
CAATCGGCGTCCGCTGATCGCACGCTGTGATTTCTTTGTCGAGCATTGATCCTTTGCCGTCCGATGAAGCTCCTCCTGCTTGTTCCACAAGGTAGGCAAATGGCCCACATTCAAAAACCAGACGCAATTTCCCTTGTGGATACTTCGCACCTCCGACATTCGTAAAAATACCCTGCCCTTTGCTCAAAATATGATGGATATCGGCAACCATACAACCGGAATACCGGAGCGTCATACTTTCGAGCCAGTGATCGAGAGCCTGCTTGTATCCCGCATTGTCGTGAATAGCGGAAAGATTTCCGGGGCTGTAATTCTTTGCGGTATCCGCAATACCAAGATGCTCCTGGAGCAGGATGAATTCGCCGATGTCGTTCAATAGGAATACATGCACGCCGTCTCCCGTTGAATAGACAAAGAGCGTTCGTGGACCGTAGAGGATATACCCGGCTGCAACTTGTTCTCTTGGCTTTCGGCCAATGATTTCCGAACCTTTGTAGATCCCGAAAATGGAACCAATCGCAAAATTCGCATCGACGAGCGATGAGCCGTCGAGTGGATCAAAGACAACGCTATAGGGTGCCTTCGGATCGATTTCTACGATGTCGTCATGTTCTTCTGAACAGAAGCAGGCAACGCTTCCGCTCTCGCGCAAATAGTGCTCCATTAATTGATCTGCCAGCACATCGAGTTTTAATTGTTTTTCTCCGAACTGATTGCTGCCTCCCGAAAGTCCTCCTTCCGCAGTCTGAATGGCATAGCGGATATCTCGGCCGGCACGGGAAATGTCGACGAGCAGGTGGCGAAGTGCATCAGGAGCTTTGGCGCGCGTACGCAGATGCCAGTTGAGGGTGGAGCGCGTTGGAGGTGAAGATGAAGCAGCAGGCATGTCGTCGAATTATGAAAGGAGTGTTCCGATCATCATCGCCATTTCCGTCACACGCATCCCGTACCCCCATTCGTTGTCATACCACGCGAGAATTTGGACGAGGGTTCCGTCAATGACGACCGTGGATTCCAGATCTACAGTGCTGGAATGTGTGTCGGATACATAATCCGAAGAAACGAGTTGCCCTTCTTCGACGGCGAGAATTCCTTTCAGCGATCCCCGGGCTGCCTTCTTCATGGCAGCATTCACCGCCTCAGCCGTTGTATCGCTTTTCACATTCAATGCAAGATAGGCAGCAGAAACATCGGGAAGAGGAATGCGCAGCGCCATGCCATCCATCTTTCCTTTGAGATGAGGAAAGAGCTTTGCACAGGATTTCACGGCTCCGGTTGTCGATGGAATGATATTGAGGCTTGCGGCTCTGGCAATACGAACTTTGGAACTGTCCGAAGAGTTATCGAGCAGGTTTTGCGATGTTGTATACGCGTGCGTAGTGCAGACGAGACCGCTTTTTATGCCTACGAGTTCGTCGATTACTTTGATCACGGGCGCAATGCAGTTCGTCGTACATGAGGCGGCGCTGACGATGGGGAGCCCACTGTTCAGATCATGGTTGTTCACTCCAAGGACGATCATCGAAATGTCATCTTTGGGCGGCGCGGTGACAAGAACCGCTTTCGCTCCGGCATCCAGATGCCCTTGTGCCTTATCGCGGCTGCGGAATTTGCCCGAAGCTTCGATGACGAGATCGACCGCAAGCTCTTTCCAAGGGCATTGCGTAGGCTCGCGCTCTTTCACGACTCGTACAGGAGAACCGTTGACCTTCAAATCTTCTCCATCTACTTCTACGTCCCCTTCAAATCGCCCATGGAGCGTGTCGTATTTCAGGAGATACGCACGCATCGTCGCATCGCTCGATGCATTGATCGCTACGACGGCGATTTCTTTGGAAAATCTCTGCAGAAGCTGTCTGTGGACAACTCGTCCGATGCGACCGTAGCCGTTGATTGCGACGCGGAGCATGGGGCTATTGTAGCGGAAAGGGCGCATCGACCAAGGGCACAAGGGCACAACATCTGCGCCCTTGCGCCCTTGGGATTTGTGCCCTTTATCCAAATACACCAATAATGACCCCCAACACCGCACTAAATGCCCCCACGATCCACATCCGCATCGTCACTTTGCTTTCTCCCCAGTTGAGCGCTTCAAAGTGGTGGTGGATCGGAGCCGCACGAAACACCTTCTTCCCGCCGCGGAATTTCTTACTCGTGAGCTGAATGATCACCGAGAGCATTTCGATAACAAAAACAAATCCGATAAAAGGAAGGACGAGCACTTGGTCGATCATCATGGCGATGACGGCAAGCGCACCGCCGAGTGCGAGTGAGCCCGTGTCGCCCATGAAAAAGAGCGCCGGTGGTACGTTATGCCAGAGGAAAGCAGCAATCGCTCCCACGCAGACGGCGCAGAATGCCGCAAGCACTGCGAGTCCTTCGAGGTACGCGAGCATCCCAAATGCACCGAAGGCAATGACGAGAAGCCCCCCGGCAAGACCATCGAGACCATCGGTGAAATTCACCGCATTCGCAGTGCCCACGAGGATGAAGATGAAGACCGGAATGTACCACGCGCCGATCATCGCATCGCCGTAGAAGGGGATATAGATGCTGTTGTAGCCTAGTTTTCCGTAAAACCAGAGAGCCCCGATGGTGCTGATGAGAACGAGTGCGGCAATCTTCGGAAGTGCATCGAGCCCACGCTTCTTCCCAACTCCCGTGATATTCAAGTAATCATCCAGTCCGCCAAGAAAACCAAGCGCGAGCATGGTAATCATCGGCAGGTACACCTGTCCACGTTGCAGCAGCGAATTCTCCACAATGCCCGTGTAGGAGAGGAGACGGGAGAATACAACGGTACACAGGATCGATCCCCAGATGAGTACGCCGCCCATCGTTGGTGTGCCAAACTTATGCTGATGATAGGTGCGAAAGACCGTCGGCTCACCGCCATCCATCGTCTCTACCCGTAGCTGCTTTCCTACGCGGTTTCGCCGCAAGAAGCTGACGAATGGAGGAGTGAGGAGTAGTCCCAGCACAAACGCAAAGAAGGCATACAGCAGAATCGCCAACAAAGAAATTTCCGGGCGAAAGGGGAGGAGGTCGGGCATGAGGTCATCCTACACTATTCGTCTTTGCCAGAGTGAACCGTATCAATGTCATAGAAGCGCATTTGCTCTTTTTTGAAGAGGAGCTCGATGCGACCTACCGGTCCGTTACGGTGCTTGCGGATGTAGATATCCGTGAGACCGGGGCGATCGCTGTCTTCCTCGTAATAGTCTTCGCGGTACATCATCATCACAATGTCGGCATCCTGTTCAATCGAACCGGAATCACGCAGATCTGAGAGCTGCGGGATATTGCCAGGGCGGCTTTCGACTGCGCGAGAAAGTTGTGAGAGCGCGACAATCGGAATATGGAGCTCGCGACCGAGTTGTTTGAGAGACCGCGAGATTTCCGAGATCTCCTGCACACGGTTGCCGGCGTAACTCACGTTGCCCGTACTCATGAGCTGGAGATAGTCGATGATGAGTAGATCTAGACCGTGTTCCATCTGGAGACGGCGGGCTTTCGCACGCAATTCAGGAATGGAAGAGGCGACTGAATCGTCGATGAAGATATTGGCCTTAGAGAGCTCGTCCATGATCGGACCCATATTCTGGAAATCCGTGTCGTCGAGCTTGCCGCGCTGGAGTTTCCAAGAATCGACGCCGAGGAGGGACGCAAACAGACGATCCACGAGCTGTTCCTTGCTCATTTCAAGTGAGAAGATACCGACGCTTTTGTGGGAACGTATAGCGGCATTTTGAGCCATGTTCAGTGCCAATGCGGTCTTTCCCATGCTCGGGCGTCCCGCAATGACGATAAGATCACTGGGCTGTAGTCCAGAGAGTTTCATATCGAGTGCTTTGAAGCCCGTAGGAACACCCTTTACCTGGTCTTCGTCTTTGCTTTCGTGCAGCTCTGCGAAGCGTTCGTACCGCGCGGTGAGAACGTCGCGAATGTGGACGAACTTCTCCTTGAGGAACGTATTGCTGATCGCAAAGACCGTTTTTTCCACCTCCTCGAGCATCTCCGGAACGGCGCGACCTTCTTCGAATCCGAGTGCGGAAATGCGCTGTCCTGCCGCGATGATGCGGCGATGTACCGCCTTCGTTTTGACGATCTGACCGTACTGGTAGACGTGGGAAGCCGTCGGGACTTCGGCGGCAAGAGCAGCCAGGAATGCCGAACCTCCAAGATCCTGAACTTTGGCGTCGCTGCGGAGTTTTTCACTCACCGTGACGAAGTCGATCGGCTGATGCTGCTGATAGAGCGCGAAAATTGCCTGGTACACGGATCGATAGACTGGATCGTAGAAATCTTCCGGGATCATGAAGTCGCTGATTTTGATGATCGCTTCCGGATCAAGGAGCAGTGCGCCGAGAACGGTCTTCTCCGCATCGAGGGAATGAGGCTGTATGCCAATCGGCGAAGAAACCTGCGGAGGCATGAGGCATGATTCTTCCTGAGGATGGAACACAGGGCAAAGAAGTTGCCTTGCAGCAAAAGAATTCCGTTCTCCCCTCTGGGGAGAAACGTGGAAGAGATGTGGATAATGGAAGGGCGCAAATTCCAAGGGCACAAGGGCGCACTATCATGAGGCTTGTGCCCTTGGTCCTTGTGATTTGCGCCCTTTTTAAGCCGGTAATGCCACAGCCCGTATCTCTTTTTCAAGCTTCACCGCCACGTCCTTGTGCTCTTCTAAGAAGTCGCGAGCGGGTTCTCTGCCGTTTCCGAGCGTGGTTTCACCGACTTTGTAGTAACTTCCCGATTTCTCGATAACACCATGCTTCACCCCAAGGTCGAGGATGTCTCCTGAGCGGCTAATACCCCGGGCGTAGAGAATATCGAATTCCGCCTGGCGGAAGGGAGGCGCGATTTTGTTTTTTACGACTTTCACGCGCGTGCGGTTGCCCATAATCACTTGATCCTCTCCCGTTGCCACCTTTTCAAGAATTTTATCAATGCGACGGACGTCGAGACGGATGGATGCATAGAACTTGAGGGCATTGCCGCCGGTTGTCGTCTCGGGATTCCCAAACATCACCCCGATCTTCATGCGCATCTGGTTGATGAAGATCACGGAGCAGTGTGTCTTGCTGACAATCGAGGTCAGTTTCCGGAGCGCCTGGCTCATGAGGCGCGCCTGGAGGCCCATATGGCTGTCGCCCATCATTCCTTCGATTTCCGCTCGCGGAGTCAGCGCCGCGACGGAATCGATCACAATCACATCGATACCGCCGGAGCGCACAAGGGTTTCGGTGATCTCCAGCGCTTCTTCCCCGTCATTGGGCTGGGAGACGAGAAGATTGTCGATATCGACGCCGATCTTCTTGGCATAGGTCACATCGAGCGCATGTTCCGCATCGACGAATGCGGCCCGCCCGCCCGCTCTCTGCGCTTCGGCGATCATGTGCAGAGCAAGAGTGGTCTTCCCCGAGGATTCCGGTCCGTAGATTTCAATAATACGACCTTTGGGAATTCCACCACCAAGTGCAATGTCCAAAGAAAGCGAACCACTGCTGAATTTCTCCACGGCAACGACATTCTGGTCGCCCATCCGCATCACGGCACCTTCACCATACTGCTTAGCAATCTGTGCGAGTGCGAGCTTCACGGCTTCCTCTTTGGGTGATCCGGATGTTTTTGCGGATGAGGATTTCTGAGGGGTACCAGATTTCTGTGTGACAGTCGGATGCGTCATGGCATGGGGGGAAAAAGTCTTTCGCATGGTTGTGGAGTGGAAGAGAGATGTAAAGGTGTATGAACGTACACCCAGTTTGTACACCAATCGAAATTCATGCAAGAAAGTGGAATTGCAGAGTATTGTGAAATAGTATGGTGTATGTTTGTACACCCAAAGAAAATCGAAAAATGATGTTGTTGTTCATTTTTGCGACAGGGATGCCAGATATTGTTGTATTGCTACATTGTTCGCAAGCGATCATCAACAATTCAGCAATTCAACAATCACACGCCATCCCTTCGCACATCCTACTCAATCTTTTTGCACACCCCGATGTTCTGTTCCAGATCCGTAATGGCACAGTACGATCCACTGGGACAGAGGATACCGGCGATGCCTCCGCAAGGTTGCCCTTCGCGGAATCCCGCCGATTGGGACGAAACTGCTGCACGACTGCTACTGCCCGTGGCACCTATCCCTCCGATGCGCAGGGAACGGAGAAATGCGAGCCATTCCGTGCGTGCCTGTTCCAGATCGTCTTCACGCTGGGGAGTGAATGCGAATTCCAAGTATCCGCCTGCGCGCTCAACGGCGATATGCTGCTCTCCGGAGAGCTCATCGAGAAAACGGATCGCCTTGCCACCACTGACACTCAATGCAATGCCACTCGGAAGTGGCTTCTCCGCAATCATCTCTACACGGACGAGGGGGCTTAAAGACCCAACGGGTATGAAAGCAAACGCACTTCCGGTTCCGGAAATGCCCCAACGGGTGGGGACCTGCGCATGCAGGGAAAGCGCATAAGAACTCCACTCACGCACGGTTTCCTCGGAGGATACAACGCTTTCGACGACGAGAACCGGGAGATCGCTTGGATCAATATTGCGTTCAAAGTGACCACGCAATGCCGTGGATCGCCCCTGAAATTCCCGTAAATTGACCGTTGTGCTTTCCAGATAGGCCACGTCACCACTCGCCTGCTTGAGCAGATGCGTTCCCCTATGAGCCGTAGAGATCGTTGCGGGGAGCACCGTTCCTGTGAGGGTTTGCGGCCCTTCGAGCAGGGGCGGGAGAACGGGTTCCTTGGTACATGCCGTGAAGAAGATCAGGGAAAAAGCCGATGCCAGAAGAAGGAAACGCAGCATGGAACAGCGGAAGAATACAGGAAGATGGAATGGAGAACATCCATGATCATCGGGAATTCGCGCCGTACATTACGCCTTCTT
>MFXW01000040.1 GCA_001787585.1 Candidatus Peribacteria bacterium RIFCSPHIGHO2_02_FULL_53_20 | reverse complement strand
ATCGATGATGTGGTTGTCGCAGCCGATAGCCAAATACTCCTATCCGGTGCTCTCATCATCACCCTAGGAAACCTCGATCTCACGACCAACACCGAGACATTGGTGGTCGATCGTGGCATCACCATCGCTGATGCTGCGCAGGCGACACTTACGACGAACAGCACCGTCTTCGCTTCCGGCACCATCCTCGTCAATGATGCTGCCACTCTCACCGTCACTGCAGGCACATGGACCCTCAACGACGACAGCGATCAGACCGTCGACTTCGACGGGCAGAGCCTCTACAATCTTACAATTAACAACACCGGCGGAGGTACGAGTGACGACATTGTCATCGCGGGTGGAACACTCGCGGTTTCCAACGATCTCGTCGTGACGCTTGGAAATATTGATCTCGTCACCAACGCTCTTGCTCTTGACGTCAATGACGATGTGACGATTGCCGGCACCGCTCAGGCGACGCTTGCCGGAGGCACCATGAATATCGGAGGTGATCTGACACTCAATACCAACGGCTCGTTCAGCCAGAATACGGGAACGGCGACGTTCGATGGCACGAGCCAGACGATTTCTGGAGCATTGGTCTTCTTAAACTTTGCCAAGGACACCGCTGCCAGCGATACGCTTACGTTCTCCACCAGTGACAGCATAACGGTTGCGAGCAGCATCACCCTCTACGGCAGTGCGGGATCCACTCTTTCGATCCGTTCCTCGGTAGCCGGAACACAGTGGAATCTGCAAGCACCCTCCACACAGAACGTCGCTGGCGTGGATGTCAAAGATTCCCGTGTCACCAATAGTGCCAACAGCATGGTCTGCAAGTCGCGATGCGTCGACAGCGGCAATAACCTGAACTGGGTACTCTTTGCTGCGACAACGACGACCACCACATCGGACGGATCTACGGGTGGTACGAGTGGTAGTGGTGGCGGAGGTCGGCGCAGCGGAGGTGGCGGAGGGGGTACAACGTCCACAACGAAGAAAACAACAAAGGCCACAACCAAAGCGAAGGTCGGTGCAAAGGCAAAGGTAAAGGCAAAGGTAAAGACCAAGGCAAAGGCAACATCCGATGCTAAAGGCGGGCCCGAGATCAAAACGAAGACCACGGTCAAATCCAAGGCTGTAGACCGAGCAGCAGCTCGCAAGGCCACTGTGGCGCCTGCCAAATCCAAGGCCGCAGTGCGTGCAGCCGCGCGCAAGGGAAAGAAATAATATGCATTTCATGCAGGAATACAGACCGGATCACGGGATCCGGTCTTTTTCCGATACCTCGGGTGTACGTTCGTCCTCCTGCTTTTTTATGGTAAGTACGTTAGCGTCGCGGGCTTATGGATCAAAAAACCGCCATCACATGGTTTGCCCTCGGCATTCTCACCAAGCGTCGGTACGATTTTCTCCTCAGCCGCTTTGGCGATTTAGATCGAGCTTTACGCGCACTCGATGGGACAGTGCTCGGGGAGCTGGGATGCAAGCCAGAGACGATCGAACGGATGACGAACTTGGGTTGCAGGTTGCAGGTTGCAAAGGACGCATTTGCAACCTGCAACCTGCAACAGTACGCAACGAGAATGGAAAAGCAGGGAATCTGTTTGGTTACCTGGGAAGACGTTACCTATCCCGCGATGCTCCGCGAGATCGGCGACCCCCCGATGTTTCTTAGTTACCGTGGCGATCTCTCCATCCTCGAACGTCCGTGTCTCGGTATTGTCGGGACGCGTGCAATGAGTGCGTACGGCAAGCGTGTGGTAGAGGCATGTATTCCCTCGTTCGTTGCATACGGCGTTACGACTGTGAGCGGACTCGCGCTTGGGGTGGATTCCGCCGTCGCACGGCAGACGCTTGCTGCGGGCGGTAAAACGGTTGCAGTCCTTGGACATGGTCTTGGAAGTATCTACCCGCCGACCAATACCGATCTTGCCAGACAAATCGTGGACAGAGGCGGATTACTCCTTTCAGAATTTCCACTCGACAGTATTCCAACGAAGTACACGTTCCCGTCCAGAAACCGCATCATCGCGGGCTTAAGTCGCGGTGTACTCGTCGTCGAGGCGGGAGCAAAGAGCGGGGCGCTCATCACTGCCGATCTCGCAATCGATTACGGACGTGAGGCCTTTGCGGTTCCAGGATCGATATTCAGCGAAGGAAGCGCTGGTTGCCACGAGATCATCGTGCGCGGAGAGGCGAAGCTTGCGACATCGCCCATGGATATTCTCCAGGATATTGGCGTCATCGCGGGAGCATCGGCAAAGGATGCTTCTATGGCGGATAGGTACATTGCACAGAATCCCGACGAGGAGCGGGTGATCACCATGCTTTCAGGATCGCCGCAGTCGTCGTCAAAAATCGTGGAAACCTCTGGGATGGAGCCGGGAACGGTCTCTGCTGCACTCACAGCATTGGAGCTTGCTGGGGTTGCCGGAAATACGATGGAGGGGTGGATACGGAAATAAAGTTTGCGAAGGCTGTGAACGTTCAGTAGGGGCATAGCGCGCTATGCCCCTACGCCTCAGTCTGCACAAGCGGTCATTTGTGAATGATCACAAAATCCACTAGCCTGTTTTCAATTCCTCCCCCGATCATGATTGCCCCCCTCGGTACACTGCTCTCTTCCACTTTCCATAACTGCCGCGAACGTTTGCGGCCGCTCCTTATTGGCGTAGTCCTCTTCGGATCGCTCATCGCTATTGTCAGCGCCGTTTCCAATCGGCGCATTGAAGGGCATATCTGGGACGGCATGCACAGACTTGGCGTGGATCAGAGCCGCATCATGGAGCTGCAGGAGCAACTCCGCAGCGGTGACGAAGGAGCCGTGGAGGCGGCGATGGCGGAAATGAATACGATGATGGGCGGGGTCGACAGCATGTCGGAGGACGAACGGGATGCGCTTTTCCGGCGCGAAGGCTTGGCGATGATGCTCCGGGCACTCCCGGTGATGAGTGTCGGTATTTTTGCGTGGGCGGTTATCAGCCTGCTTGCGACTGCGTATTATCTGTTCTTCAGCCTTGGCAAAGGGAAGGATGCCGTGGAAATTCTCGGAAATTCTGTACACGCGGTCTTTCCACTTCTCGGAGTATGGATCTGGTCGTTCATCCGATCGTTTGCTTGGATTCCGCTGATTGGTATCATCCCGGCGGTGATCCTCGGACCGCGTTTCGCACTCGCTCCCGTCATTCTTGTCACCCAAAACAAAGGGGTCATGGGAAGTGTTGCCGAGAGCTACGCAAAGACGCGCGGATACTGGGGAAAGATTGTCGGGAATCTCCTCGTACTCGGTTGCATCCTCATGCTCGTTTCCTGGGCGGTCAGCCTTGTGACGATTCCGCTTGCGGTGATGTCGCGGGTCCTCAGCATCTGGATTCATGCAGTCGTGCAGCAGGGGACGATGGCCTACGGGGTGATGTTTTTGGTGCTGCTGACGAAGACGATTCTTGAACAGACGCATGGAATGACGAAGAAGAAATAGCCAGCTGTGTTGCTTTGATTCCGGAATTACCTCCTCCCCTAGCCCCTCCTCCTTCGGAGGAGGGGAATGTTTGTTGTGTGTTGTTTGCATGCCACAAGGAAATATCGTGCTCCTTCACTCGTGAAACAGAGCTCCCCTTCCTCCGAAGGAGGAAGGGGTCGGGGGAAGGAGGGTTTTCTGTTAATTGATTATCATTTTTTCCGCTATTTCAATCATCTTTCCAAACTCCTCCGGCTTCAGCGACGCTCCCCCAATCAATCCTCCATCAATATCCGGTTGCTTCAGCATCGCTTCGGCATTCTCTACTTTCATCGATCCTCCATAGAGGATGCGCGTCGAATCCCTGCGATCCTTCGGTAGTTGTGAACGAATAAAAGCGTGCATCTCCTGAGCCTGTGTCGGGGTTGCTGTTTTTCCCGTACCGATCGCCCAGACGGGTTCGTAGGCGATTGTCACGTCCGATTCCAGCGGCAGCCCTTTCAATTGTTTTTTTACAACTGCTTCGGCATGACCCTTTTCACGTTCCTCAAGAGTCTCTCCGATGCAGATGATCGGATGGATCTTCTGCTCAAGCGCGGCAATCGCCTGGGCGGCGACATCGTTGTCCGTCTCTTTGTGATCATTTCTCCGCTCTGAATGTCCGCAAAGAACGTAGCGGCAACCTATGGTCTTGAGCATTGCCATGCTCACATCTCCGGTATGAGCGCCTGAGACCTCCGGATGCCCGTATTGCGCCCCTACGATCAATCCCGCGTCCATACATCGTTGCACATCAAGAAATGTCGGGAAGACGACCACATCGATATCCGCATGGGGGTGGTAGGGGTTTTTCGATTGGTCTCCGTGGGCATTGACCAAGGCAGCCGCCGGAGTGGGATTCATTTTCCAGTTGGCAGCGAGGAGGAATGTGCGTTCAGACATGGAGGCAGGATAGCATGATCCTCAGGCTCACTCAGGCTCATTTGCCGTTTCTCCTGCAGGAAAATTCTTCATGAGCTAAAGCATGAAGGTAGGCAATCCATCACTTTCTTCCAATCCTGCAAGACACTACAATCCTTTCCATGACCCCTTCGCGCATTGTCTTCGCCACAGATCACGCTGGATATCCTCTCAAAGAAACTCTGAAGCAATATCTGCAGGATAAGGGGGTGGATATCGTGGATACAGGGGCATTCTCAGAGGATGTCGTGGATTACCCCGAAATCATGCGCAAGGGGGCAGCAGCAGTCCTGGAATATGGCTGCCTCGGGATCTTCCTCGGTGGCAGCGGTAACGGGGAAGCGATAGCGGCAAATAAGGTCTCGGGGATCCGCGCAGCTGTCGTCTGGAGCGAGGAGACTGCCAAGCTTGCTAGAGCCCATAACGATGCGAATGTGATGTGCCTGGGAGGGAGGCTCATTGATCCTGATATGGCAAAGAAATGCAGCGATGTATTCCTTTCCACGGCTTTTGAGGGGGGAAGACACGAAAAACGAGTCAAAGACTTGGAATGAATGGAGAATTGAGAATTGAGAATTGAGAATTATGGTGGATACTATAAATACTGAGTAATTCTCCATTCTCAATTCTCCATTCTCAATTTGGCTATGTCCTTAGGAAAAATTCTCATAACGCCGTCGATCCTTTCCGCCGATTTCGGTCATCTTCAGCAGGAGGTGGATTCTGTCGCTTCCGCCGATTGGATCCAGCTTGATGTCATGGACGGGCATTTTGTGCCAAATATCAGTTTTGGCGTGCCTGTGGTGCGGGGGATCAAAACGAAGCTTCCACTGGATGTGCATTTAATGGTCAGTAATCCTGCAGATCGGATTGATGAATTCCTGGCTTTGAAGGTTCATCAGATCACCTTCCATGCTGAAGTGGTCACGGGAGATGCTGAACGCCGCAGGCTCATTGCGCAGATTCACAAAGGCGGGACAAAAGCCGGCATTGCCATCAATCCGGAAACGCCTCTTGCAGCAGTTTCGGGGGTTCTTTCAGAGGTGGATTTGCTCCTGGTGATGTCTGTACATCCGGGTTTTGGTGGTCAGAAATTCATCGATGCGGTACTCGAAAAAGTACGGGAAGCCCGGCAGAGGTATCCGGATCTGATGATCCAAATGGATGGGGGGGTCGATACAGAAACTGCGCCAAAATGCATCGCAGCGGGGGCGGATAATCTGGTGGCTGGAAATAGCGTTTTTGGGGTGAAAGACCGGAAGAAAGCCATACAAGACTTGCGTTGCGCATGAGATTTTTGTCCTATTTTCGGCCCTCACCCAACCCTCTCCCTGAGGGGAGAGGGCTACCTACCGTCAGAGCGAGATCTCCTTGGAATCTGGTATTGGTTGTCGCATTATCACTCTTCTTAGTAGAGTGCCAATTGCAGCCTTCGCCTCCTTCGGACCCCGCCACCAATCCAGAGCAAAATACACTCGGTGCGGAGGAAGAAATTCTCTCCCCACACCCTCTTTCAGGTCTTCCCCGAGAACGGATTTTGCTTGCCAACGATTTAGGCAATACTATCGAAATTCTAGCCGAAATTGCCGATGAGCCTCAGGCTCAGTCTAAAGGATTGATGTTCCGGGAAAGTCTTTCCCAAGGAGAGGGAATGCTCTTCATTTTTTCCGATGAAGCCCCCAGGGGTTTTTGGATGAAAAACACTCTCATCCCTCTCGATATTCTGTTTTTTGATGCCCAGGGAGCATGGGTTTCCGGGGTAACCATGCCCCCCTGTGAGGCGGATCCCTGCCCCGGGTACACTTCCGAAAGAGCAGCGAAGTACGCCTTGGAATTACCAGCCGGGTTTCTTGTGGAACGAGGGATGGGATGGAACCTTATTGGCAAGCGAGCAGTGAGCAGGTAGCAGTGAGCTTCGATACTTTTCCAAATTTTTCTCGATTCGTTTTGCCGTAGAACCTACGGGTGGCAGGGTGAATTTCTTTCCCGTAATCCGCTCGTAAAGATCGATGTATTTTGCTGAAAGTGAGAGGCGAACATCGTCGGTGATGCTCGGCCATGTTGCCTTTTCCCCGTATTCAAACCCTTGTTCCCGGAGCCACAGGCGGAAGAATTCCTTGTCGAGGCTTTCGGGTTCCTGTCCTGCGGCAAAGCGCTGTTCATAGCTTTCAGCGACCCAATAGCGCGAGGAATCCGGCGTATGGACTTCATCGGCGATCGTGAGCTTTCCGTCTTCATCTACGCCCATTTCGTACTTCGTATCTACAAGGATCAATCCGCGCTTGGAAGCCAATTCCTGACCCCGTGCAAAAAGCTTCAGGGCTTTATCTGCAATCTCTTCCCATTGTGCCTCTGTTGCCAGTTTAGCCGCAAAAATCCCCGGCGGATCGATCAATTCGTCATCTTCGCCTTTGGTCGTAGGGGTCAAAATAGCACTTTTAAAAGGTTCATTTTTGACCATGCCATTGGGCAGCCTCACGCCGCAGAAGTCCCGTACGCCGGCAGCGTAGTTCATCCAGGCGGAGGTCTTGCTGGAGCCTGTGAGGTACCCCCGCACGACGATTTCTATAGGTACCATCCGGAGTTTCTTTGCGACCGTCACATTGGGGTCGGGGATATCGAGTACCTGGGTCGGCATGATGTCTGCGATTCTCTCGAACCACCATGCGCTGATCTGATTCAAGACTTGTCCCTTGAGGGGGATAGAGCACCACTGGATGTCGAATGCCGACTGGCGATCGGTCGCAATCAGGATCCGGAGATTTCTGTCTGGTTGTGTATAGACGTCTCTGACCTTGCCCTGGTAGCGCTCACCGAGGCCGGTGAAACCGGTTTTCTCGAGTGCGGAAGCGAGGTGGGGGTGGAGTTCGGAAGCGGTAAACATAGCCGCAGTCTATGCGAGCTTTAAAACAAGGGCTAGAGCCGTTATCGGGCTATCCGGCTATCCGGATACCAGCTATCCCGATACACGAACGGGATGTTGTCAAAACATCACGTTTCTGCTATACTCATGAGAAAACATTGTCATGAGCCTCAGGCTCATTTCCAGATACACATCCACATCCATTCCCGCATGAGGCGCCTCCCCGATCTACCGGCTCATGAGGAACTCCCTCCCGGGCTCACCCGGGATGGAAAATTGCAGTGGGTCCAAAAAATTCTTGCACGATTTCAGTATGACGCCCTGTCCCGTGACGACAAAGGCACGCTGAAACAGTATCTCGAGAAGACGACCGGATACTCGCGTGCACAGATGACCCGACTTATTGCGACGAGTCGCAGAGCAATCCGCGGCGCAGCGCCTATCATGTCTCAGGCTTTGCAGCCGGAAATGATCCGTCGTCCGTTCGCCTTTGCGTGGACGGCATCTACTGCGGCTCTGACGCTGCTCGTTTTGGTTCAAGGATTCGGGAGTTCGACGACAGGATCATTGACCGTTCTCAGTGGAGATCTTGAGCGTAGAATTACTGGACTGGAACAGGAGCTCCATGGTCCTCGTGTTCATCGTATCGTTACGGAGCGTCTGAATGCCGACGGATCCGTTGTGCTGGATACTTTGCTCTATGGTTACGATCACGTGACGACGATAGATGAGGTGATGGTGGAGCAGAACTTTGTCGCGCTCACCACAGAGGAGCTTGCTGCGAAAGTGGAGAACCGTCGCGGTGTCCGTCTCATACAAAACAATTTCGGCACACCGGATTTCCCAGTGAGTTCTTCAAACATTCTTATGTCGGCGGAGGCACGCCGCATTGCCCGCATGAACCGTCCGGATACGCCATCGCCATTTCAAACGCAGCAGACTCCGGTATTCCCGAACTACAATGTTTCCGGCGAACGCATTACTCCGGACACG
>MFXW01000039.1 GCA_001787585.1 Candidatus Peribacteria bacterium RIFCSPHIGHO2_02_FULL_53_20 | reverse complement strand
GGCGTTGAACTTTCTAGAGCCCGAAGCGCGTCCGCGCGCGAGCCACTATATAAAGGAGCAACTCGCACTCACCAAAAAACTTCTAGCAAGCGGTCATGCCTATGAGTTGCCCGATGCGGTCTATTTTTCTGTCGAGAGCAAGACGCCGACCCCGTATGGGGCGCTCTCTGGAAATACTTTGGATCAGATTTCTGCAGGAGCACGCGTTGAGATACACGAAGGGAAGAAACATCCAGCAGATTTTGCACTCTGGAAACGGTGTATCGGACAAAATAGTAAACACATTTTACGTTGGTCTGAAGCCACGGGAGAAGTATCACGTACGGAAGGAGAGGATAACAATTCCGGTTTCCCCGGTTGGCACATTGAATGCTCCGCGATGAGCTCTTCGATCCTTGGTCATCAGATCGATATACACACGGGAGGAGAGGACAACATCTTTCCGCATCATGAGTGCGAGATCGCCCAGAGTGAGTCGGCACTCGGGGTGAAACCATTCGTTGCTATGTGGATCCACCGTCGCCGTATCCAGATGGGAGAGGAGAAGATGAGTAAGAGTCTTGGCAATGTGTTAAGTATCCCAGACATTGTTGCAAACGACTTTTCGCCGATGGACCTGCGGTATTATTTCCTCTCGGTGCATTATCGGACGAATTTGAAGTTTTCGGAGAAAGGGATGGAGGATGCGAGGAGCGCAAGGAGAAAAATTGTCGAGTGGATTTTGGAGGTGGAAAGTTCCCGTGATTCCCAGCCGCACCCCTGCAGGGGTGCGGCTGACGAATATGAACAACAATTTTTTCAAGCGATGGACAGCGATCTCAATGTCTCGGCTGCGCTCGCGGTTGTGTTTGAAATTATGGCTTACAGTCGCAATAATTCTGCACTCGGTGCGTGCAAGTCATTTGCAAAAATGGTGAAGGAGACGTTCGGATGTTTCGGTGAAGAGACGTCGCAAATTTCCTCCGATGCACTCGCACTTGCTCAAGAGCGTGATGCCGCGCGCGCAAAGAAAGATTTCGCAGCATCGGATCGCATTCGTGATCAGCTCGTCTCCATGGGATATGAAGTGCGGGATACGGAGAAGGGAACACAGCTGAGGTAAGGGCGCAAGAACCAAGGGCTCAAGGGCGCAGATGCTTATATTAAAAGGATACTTGTGCCCTTGAGCCCTTGGTTCTTGCGCCCTTTTATTGACATGTCCACTCCACCCGACCTCCTGTTACCTTCCTTTCACGTTTCAAATAATCAAAGTACAATAATATTCATTTCTATCAACATAATTTAGTTAACGTCAAATTTGATTGCTATTGCCACTTTTGCTGAAGAATTCGCTTTCCAAATTGCTTATTCTCTTCATCAGAGAGCCTTCTAAGCCATAAATCACACATCGGTGGAAACGTAACAGAGGAGGCAAATCCCCGTTTATTCGTGTGCACGGAACATCTTAAGGGCTTGCGTTGGCATTTCTGCCATCGCTACAGTCCTCGAGATCCCTCCTCCTACATTCGTGCAGGAGTGATCCCGTGTACACGATCCTTCACAGTTCGGCACCTCGCCTTACCCTCGGCTATTGCTCGGGTCAGACGAATTCACATCCCACTTAATCCTGTCGCTTAGGCGGCGGGACTTCTGTTATGGGGATCGTGCGCAAATGTGTCTTTCTTTCAAGCGAACAATCTACTCCTGGGATCTCGTACATCTCTTTATATATAAGGAGGCGAGTGGAACATCCACTCACCACATGAGCTTGGGGGTAATCGCTACGGAAAACACTTAGGGGTGAGCGGAGAATGATCACATTGTTTTATTTCCCTTATTTCACTTCTTCTTTATGGATTTTCTGCGAATGAAGAAAATGCTCGCGGGTATCTCGGTCGCTGCAGTCGCCCTCACCCAGGTGGGTACGGCGCTTGCCGCGTACAGTGATGTCCCGTCGGGTGTGTGGTTCGGGGAAGCCGTGGAGTCCTTCGTGGACGCCGGCTACCTTGATTCCACGCAAGCACGCTTCCGCCCTGGCGATCTCGCCAACCGCGCGGAATTCGTGAAGCTTGTCGTCGAGCTGAACGGCGGCATTCTCTCCACTCCTCCGGCAGTGGCATCCTTTGATGATGCTGCGACGGGAGCGTGGTTCTACGGCTACTTCGAGGAAGCCGGCAAAGAGGGCTGGGTACGTGGTGATGCCAACTGTTATGGCAAGCACCCTTGTTACGCTCGCCCCTCTGCAAACATCAACCGCGCAGAAGCTGCGGCTTTGATCGTTCGCGCCTTTAACCTTGAGTGGACGGGATCGGCACCTCAGTTCGTCGACAACCCCGCCGGACAGTGGTACACGGACGCCATTCAAACGGCGGCCGACAGCTGCGTCTTGCAGGGTGATGACTCGACGGGTCGCGTGCGCCCAGGAGACAACATGAACCGCGCTGAAATGGTGACCATGCTCCACCGCGTCGACCAGGGCCTCACGTACGGCGTCGATTGTGGAGGTGAGGAACCAGGCGCTGAGCCGATGGTCCAAAAGGCCTCGGCTACGTCTGCGACCACGGTCGAAGTCGAGTTCAACGCTGCCCTTGATGCGGAATCCGCTGAGGACACCGGCAATTACACGGTGACCAATTCCGGCGACGTTCCGGTCACGGCAGCCAGCCAGACCGATGATTCTGTTGTCGAGCTCACACTCGGCGAACCCATGAGCGCCGGCCACGAGTACACTCTCGCGGTTGCCGGTGTGCTGACCGCAGACGGCGACGAAGTCTCTGACTCCGTCACATTCTCCGGATACACGGAACTCGTGAAGGGCGATGGAGTCCTTGAGGTCTCCCTCTCTTCCGCAAACCCCGTTGGCGACACCCTCCCAAAGGGCGCCATCGGAGCAGTTCTTCTCTCTACGGACTTCACAGCTTCCTGTGATGATTCCGTTTCCGTCGAGCACGTCACCATCCTCCACGAGGGCTTCGGTGCCGTTTCTGATATCGATGGAGTGTACGCTGCTATCAATGGAGCCCGCGTATCGCGCAAGCGCACGCTGGATTCCGAGGATCAGACCGCGGACATCCGCTTCAGCTCCCCGCTGCAAGTAGATCCGTGTGAGACCGTGACAATCGATGTTGTCGCGGACTTCAACTCGACGGCCTCCACGTCTGCCGAGCATGACCTCGTCGTGGAGCTCCCATCCGACATCTTCAGCAATGCTTTGGACGTTACGGGTAACTTCCCGCTCCGGGGCAACACCTTCCGCATCGCCGCAGTGACGAGCGGAATCGTAACGATCGCCTATCGCACCGTCTCCCCCGATCAGGTGGAGGTTGGTGACACAGGCGTCGTGATCGGTAAGTTTGAAGTCTCCGTGAACTCCACGGAAGACCAGACGTTCTACTCCGCCACGTTCGAGCAGAACAGCTCGGCTTCCGACGGTGATTACACGAACATTGCTATCCGCCGCACGGATGGCACGGTCCTGACGAACACGGTTGCCCAGTCTGTGGGTGATTTCATTACGCTCGTCTTCGACCCGCCATTCACGGTTCTTGAGGGTGACAAGATCACGCTCGAGATCATCTCCGACATTACCGGCGGTGCCGGCGACTCCATCATCATGCACTTCGAGGAAGCCTCCGATATCTTTGCGGTCGGTTCCCTCTACGGATATGGAGTCAACGGTCAGCTCTACGGTTCGCAGGTCGCTCTGCCTACTGAAACATCTTCATTGCCTGATACCGTTTCTATCGACGCTGGTGAATTCACCATCGGTATTGACGGACCGGCTTCCACAGACTTTACCCGCGATGACAACGATGCGATCCTCGCCAACATCACCTTCCAGACAGGTGGCGAGAAGATCGACGTGAAGGATCTCTTCATTGCCGTGCAGGCCGCGACCAGCACCGGTGGAGGTCTCCCGAACGTTGGCACAACTGCCACACAGTACGACAGCGTTCACGAGGTTCTCGAGGACGTTGAAATGCGCAATACCAGAACCGGTCGCACGATCGATGGAGTTCGCCTCACGGCCTCCAATGATCTCGGCTCGGACAGCACGGACACCTTCCAGGTTTACCGCTTCGACGACTTCGTCGTCACGGGCGACGAGTCATGGGAGTTCCGTGTGGACTTCATTGATAACGGTAGCGGCGTCCACCCGCAATCCGGTGACAAGTTCCGCATCCACATCTGTGGAGAGCCAACGAGCGTTCTCGATTCATTGAACGCCATCGTGACCAACTCCACGGGCTGTTCCTTCGGAGGTCTTACGACTTCATCGACGGCTTACCAGATGCGTGTCGAAGGTCTTTCGACCGGAGACAAGGTCGGTGATGTCCGCCCACGCGGAAACATCGCAGGAAACTTCCACCGTGTCGCTGACGCCACGCTCAACGTGACCGTCAAGGGTATCGGTGATACAGATACTGCGGTTGAGAACGCGAAGAACGTCAACTTCCTCCGCTTCGAGGCACGTGCTGGCGAGGCCGAGGACATTCTCCTCACGAAGCTCATCTTGACAGCTGACTCCGGCTCCGTTGTGAACGCTCAGAACTACACGCTCTGGGTGGACACGGACGGCAACGGCACGGTCGACACCATCCTTGAGGATGGCGTTGCCTCGCAGTCGTCTAACATCACTTTCGCCGACTTGGTCGGCGGCGGATACGTTGTCCCTGCTGAGGAGACTGTGGTCTTCGAATTGCACGGTGACGTTTCCAGCAGCATCACCACCACACTCAACAGCATGCTGCAAATTCGCTTTGCTACGGGTTCCACGAACTTCATCGAAGCTGAAGAGCTTGATGATGGATCGGCCTTGAGCAACATCAAGCAGAACCCCGCAGCTTGCACCACGACCACGTGTGACATCATCTTCACGACGTCTCGCTCGCAGCGCTGGAACCTGAGGAATCAGGGTGACCTGTTCCTTACGCAGGACTCCACGCCGCTCCGCAGCCGCCAGCTCCTCGGTGGAACTCTTGCTGAGGCTATCCTCCGCGTGCAGTTCCACGCAGAGAATGAAGGTGTTGATGTGCACGGTTTGAACTTCACATCCTCCGGTTCTAATGCATCCTCTGTGGATCGCCTGGAACTCTACAAGGAAGGGGAGTCTGCTCCGTTCGCTCTCGCGAGTGCCGGAAGCTGTGGTCAGCGCACAGTGACACGCACGGATTATCATCAGGCCCTCACGTACGGCGCCACCTCCGGTGCAGTTGTCACGTTCTGCTCAAGCATGCAAAACAGGCAGCTCGTCGTTCCGGAAGGTCAGGATATCGATGTCATTGTCCGCCCGCGCATGAAGACAGATCTTGCCGGTGCAACGACAAACCAGCACATCGCATTCTTCATCGACGCTACGAGAGTAGCCGATGACAGCCAGACAGGATCTGGCGCAGTTCGCGCACGCGGTGACGAGTCTAGCAATCCGCTTGATGCCAACGACGCAGACACCACGGCAGAAGGCGAGATCTTCATCGGTCTCACAAGTGCCGCTGCTGCAAACATCCAGATCACGGGTAACGGCAGCGTTTCCGTTCTGGCGAAGATCAGCTCGATCACGAACGCCAACCCCGATGCGAACGGTTCCGCCGTTCCAAACGGATTGAGTAACATCGGTCAGTTCAAGATCGCTGCTGCCGCTCATGGCAACACCAAGGATGGTCTCAATGATATCGTCCTTTCTGGTGTGGTCTTCAACGTCAACGCGACGAATGTGAGTCTTACGGGTAACAGTTTCAAGTTCTACAACAAGGCCAACGCTACCGTGAAGCACAGCTGCACGACGCACTACTCCACGGCAACCACCTTCGCCGTTGCCATTACCGGTAACGCATCCGGCAGCCTTCTTGTGAACTGTATCGATATCCCGCTTGGTTCCTCGGTGCAAACCGAGATCGATCAGGGCTCCGATCAGACCTTCGTGCTCGAGGCGACGGTTACAAACCCGAACTTCTCGACCACGAACAGCTCGCTCCAGGTATCCCTCCAGTCGTTCGACAACGCCCGCGTCAGCGGAAACGGTATCGCAGCGACAGAGAGTCACCTTGCATGGCGCGACAAAGATCAAGCCGCTTCTACGCTCTTCCGCTGGGTGGAATACCCAGAGACGGTCGTGAAGTCGACAAGCTACGCTGGTTAATTGCTCTTTCTCCTTTAGGAACGCGTAGAGACGTGCGACTCGCACGTCTCTATGCCTCCTTGAGGCAGACGGATCTATACACCTGTAGTGATACGGCTCCGCGAAAAAGATAATACGATCCATTATTTCAAATCATCTGTATATCGGCGTAGCGATATCGCTACGCCGATATGAGGATGGATGCGAAATATACGATTGTATGATGTATATCGCAAAGCCGTATGATCGATACAATCAGTAATAAAAAAAGCCCCGTATGGACGGGGCTTTTTTAAATGAGAGGAAATTTTAGAGTGCATGGAGGGTGGGGATGTTGTGATCGTGGTTTTCTAGAGGCATTTTTCAGTATATGTGCATCCTATTGGTGCCCCTCTCCCTAGCCCTCCCCCAATGGGGGAGGGAATGTATATGTAGGATGTTTGTTGTTATCCCAGGATCTTGCGTTTCCAATGCAATAACCGATTTGCCCATGGCTTGAGAATGATTTGCTGCTCTGGGGAATATTCTATGATGGTTCCGCCGAATTGTTCTTTGAAGCGGGTGATGCCGGACCAACTATCGGGAGTCGTGAGTCGTGAGTCGGGAGTTGGCAGGGAGATTCCTAAGAGATCGTATGTATGGCATCCCTTTTCTTTGCAGAGCTTCATCGCTTCCCATTGCAGGAGGTAGGGCGCCATCAGGTTGCGATACTGATAATCCGAAGCGCCGTAGTAGTAGATGCCGGTGCCGTTCCCACCTACGCTTTGCGAGCTTCCACCCTTCGCCCCTTGGCTACGGGGGACAGGTCGGTGGGCAGGCCAGATGACGCCGAGGAGACCGGCGATTGCCCCCACCCCTAACCCCTCCCCCGCGGGGGAGGGGGAATATGCCAAGAGCAAGAAGGCACCCGGTAGTGATTCCAGGAACACTTGGTAGTGGGAGGCGGGAGGGGCGATAAAGCCGTCTCTGCGGGCGGTTTCTGCAGCAAGGCGCGCAAAAGCGTCTATATCGTTGGATTTCTCTATTCGAACTCCGTGCTTTTGCGCTATGCGGATGTTGTAGCGACCTTTCTGCTTCATCTGCGCGAGAATCTGCTCTTCCGATTGCCGGAGGTCGATGAGGCGGGTGGCGGAAGGCATCTCGCTGCGGCGAGAAGGACCAAGGACCAAGGGCGCAAAGTCTATCTGCGTATCAAGTTTGTCTTGAGGAGAGAAATATACACTCAATGTGCGGTCATGTTTCGCAGCCTCTGCTATTTCTTGAAGGAGTAATGAGCCCTTGGTCCTTGGTTCTTGGTCCTTACCGAGCGGTCCGCGAGGCATATCCCACG
>MFXW01000038.1 GCA_001787585.1 Candidatus Peribacteria bacterium RIFCSPHIGHO2_02_FULL_53_20 | reverse complement strand
GAGTACATATACCCAAATTCTATCAATTCACACCATTACGCGCTGCAATCACCATTCGAAATGCTTCAATCAGCTCGTCATTGTCACGGGGGCGCACAGTATTACCACTTGCATCACGAAGAGTGCGATGTAATTCATCTCTGAGTATTTCGTACTTTTCCCTGACACAATCATCACCAGCTTCCCGTTGTGCCAGTGGCTTATTCTGAAGAGTGGTATGTGGATGCAGATTGAGAGCACCCCGTAGCTCTGTGATGAATGTAAGAATGGATTCTTGGGGGTCAACATAAGAACCGAGGAATGCCAGGATAATGGTGGCAGTGCCCTTTAGATCTCTATACAGGTCTGGCAGATCGCACTGTTGTTGCGGTTCGGCGCTGTGCTGATTTCCTCTGGGAGGATTCATGGGCAGGAAAGATACTTTTCTTTCCGCAAGCGTCAACCGATTTAATCAATATTTTAGCGTCATTTCTGGCATTCTAGCGTACTATTTCTCTATGAGTGACGGTGCAATTTTTGCAGGCTTAAGTCGCTCCGTCTTTGACGAAGCCAATCCTTCTCCTTATATTGAAGGATTAAAAAAGGGAGTAGATGAAACGCTGGTGCGTATGATCAGCGCGGACAAAAATGAACCCAAGTGGATGCTCTTGCATCGTCTGCAGAGTCTGAAGCTTTTCAAAGAAAAAGAGATGCCAACGTGGGGTGCGGATCTCTCGCGGTTGGATCTCGATAATATTATTTATTACGCCAAAGAAGGTTCCAAAGAAACGGATAATTGGGAAGAAGTACCTGCAGACATTCGGCGTGTCTACGATCGTCTCGGTATTCCCGAGGCGGAACGCAAAATGCTCGCGGGTGTCGGAGCGCAGTACGAGAGCGAAATGATCTATCACAAGCTCAAGGAAGAGTGGGAAAAGCTTGGTGTCATTTTTCTTGATATGGATGATGCTCTTGAGCAGCATCCGGAAATGGTTCGGGAATATTTCATGAAATGCGTGCCTTCATCCGATCACAAATTCGCAGCATTGCATGGTGCGGTGTGGAGCGGCGGAACATTCCTGTATATCCCCAAAGGTGTGCATGTCCGTGATCCACTTCAGGCATATTTCCGCATGAATGCCAAGAACATGGGTCAGTTCGAGCATACGTTGATCATTGTCGATGAAGGCGCATCCGTGCATTACATTGAGGGCTGCAGTGCGCCAAAATATGGATCACAAGGATTGCATGCAGGGCTTGTCGAAATCTTCGTGAAGCCGGGAGCCAAGTGTCGGTATTCTTCCGTTGAAAACTGGAGCCGCGATACGTATAACCTCAATACCAAGAGGGCGATCGTCGAAAAAGACGGCACTATGGAATGGGTGGGGGGAAACATGGGGTCAGGCACGACGATGCTCTATCCCTGCTCGGTTCTTATTGGGGAAGGCGCGCGGTGCGATCATCTGGCAATCGCCTTTGCTAATGCGGGTCAGTGGCAGGACACGGGCGCAAAAGTGATCCACGCGGCACCGCATACGAGCAGTAAAGTGATCAGCAAATCTATCAGCAAGGGCGGGGGAGTCTCGGTCTACCGGGGATTACTGAAAATCGCGCCGCACGCGCATGACTGCACGGCGAACGTGGAGTGTGATGCATTGCTTCTCGATGAAATTTCGCGGACGGACACGATTCCCGATATGCAGATTCGGAATAATGACGTGACGATTGCCCACGAGGCGCGCGTAGGAAAGCTCAGCGAAGAAGATGTTTTTTATCTGATGTCTCGAGGTATTGCCGAAGAGGAAGCCAAGGCGATGATCGTCAACGGATTCATCGAGCCGATTGTTCGTCAGTTACCGCTAGAATATGCAGTGGAAATGAATCGACTTATAGAATTAGAAATGGAAGGAAGCGTCGGTTAATATCTTCTATACTCTCATACCTTATGCGATCTCAGGATTTAGAAGCCCTCCGGCAAGGATGTGCAGAATATTTAGGACACATGGATGTCGCACAGCATTCTCAAATGAGCATTCGCGATCTTCTTCGTGCGGTATTGCACCCTACTCCCACCACTCGGGAACAAGATTTCAGTCGATACTTTGAAGCCCCTCGCCCCGGAAAGGACAAGCCACTGGCCGACAAACCCGCTGGCAATATCCTTAAAATTCTTGATCGCATGATTGAACGCGCACGCAAGGTGGAGCAGAGGATAAAATAAGGAAGAGATCGTAGCTCAGGCGAGCTGATCCAATACATGTGACGAGCCGAGCATCTTGCGGATATTCATGGCGATCGTTGCTTGTGTGCGTTGCAATATGGCATTGAGGAGCACCTTCTGTATGATTGTTTGGGTCTCTCGTGTCAGAAGCTGTCGCTGAAGTTCAGCTCCAATGGCGTTGTACTGTGCTGAAGTGAGAATGTCCCTTCGGATGAGTTCATCCATCGCATTGCCAAATTCTTGCTCATCAATCGTAAGATTTGCGACAACGAATGCGGGCGTACTTTCAAGAATTTTCTGCATCATCGGTCCAAGAGGTGCAGATACTTCGTGTTCTTCGTCCCTGCCGCCGATTTGCCTAAGCGTTCGTGTATCGAATGGTGTTTTCATATGCCTCTTGTTCAGTTATATCATTATAACATAATTAAAGAAAATATGTATTGTCCGTTTAAGAAGAATGTTCGCTATCTGGTGCCATTTTCTCATGGGATACTACTATCCCATAGACCATTCCATCATCATTCCACGACATGAGCACCGCAAAGAGCTAATTGTTCTTTCCCTCAGCCAATCAGGGAAAATTTCTATTGTCCTCGATGAGGACTCACGCGCAACCGTTGTAAGTCTTTGTCATGGGATTTGATTGTCTTTAGATTGTAGCATAATAAGCTATTATTGTGCCACTTTCCGAAAGTACCATTACCGAGTGCGTTACAGAAGTGTTGGAAGCATCAGCAAGCGGGTCAGATATGGAGATTGTTCAGGGGGCTATGGTGGCCATTGCTCTGAATTCCCCAGACCATCAGGTAGGGGATTTTTCCGTTCTACAGCAAATTATTTCCGCTGTCGGGGAAAAAATACATAGAAAGATTGCGCCCACCGTGGTGCAAGAATGTTTCCATACGCGCACAGAATATCTTGCGTCTATGCAACGACACATCCAAGCCACGCCCACTACGGCGAAACCGGATTCTGTGTGTGCACAAGCATCGCAGGGATTTCAAAATCTCGTTGAGGAACTTGTGAAAATTTGTACAAAACGAACAACACATAATTTCATCACTAATAGTACTATCGCACAAGCGGTCATAGAAATGGACTTGCCCCCGAATTTCCCGCTGAAGCAAATCCCCGATCTGCGAAACGCAATCGCCAATATTCTGAGCGAGGGGGGCTGTGTTGTATGTTCGTTGAGACCCGCGATGGGTGCTTCTCCCGCTCCAGCACCGAAGGAAGTGCCTAAGCCTTCACAGTCTTTTGAGAAGTATGTGGAGCATATCCAACAACTGTCTCATCAACTCGCCGATCTTCCGGACAAAGAGCGCGACTGTGTATTGCAACGTTACGAGATATCTCTAGAAAGACTTACAACACACCATAATTTTCCCAGTCGCACATCATTTCCAGCGCGATCTGTCAGTATGTATGCTAGTCATGTGCTTAGGGGCTTGGATATACAACAAAAGTCTAAAGTACACGATTTATTGATCAGAGCGCTTATTGGATATTTGAATCAAAAAGGTAAAGAAGTGGTTTCTATCAATGGACAACAGTGGACGAGAGACAGTTGTAGGCAATTTCGGTTGCCACAGAATGTCAATCAGCAAGCACCACGACCACCTGTGTCCATAATAGAGGGCGCGCACAGCGTTCCTAACGGTAGACCCCATTTTCAGTCTCCCGTCCCTGCATCTTTCCTCAGCAATAGTATTCCAGGGGAGACGCTCGATTGCTGGGCAAGTTCCATCAGCTCCACTTTTCGTGAACAACGTATCTTTCAACCGACGCCATCACAAATTGCCGGTGCTGTGCTTGTTGCGTCGGTGCGGGACGATATCCCAAAGAGCGCATTGGTGCGTCTCTGCGCTGCAGTGCAGATGCGTTATGGGATGGACTCCACCACACAGTGGGATATCGAGCTGCAGGAATGCCGGCGGAAAAACTCCACGAATGGCCGTTTGGGGTATGGAGTAGCAGCGTCTGGTAAACAGCAGAGTGCTCCAACGGATACCTCTAAAAATGCAGCTATGCCGACCTCCGAGCTTATTTCCCCATCAACGTCGCTCTCCCCACAGGAGATCGATGCCACCGCTAAAATTGTGCAGACAGTTTGGTGGGATATTTATGATTCAACATCAACAAATCGAAGAGTCCTCGGACAGCGCATCGGCCATCAGGTACGTTCCAAGCGCGATGGCGTTCTCCGATTGGGATACATCAGCGCAGCCGCGCTTGTATGCCTTTGTCGTTTGTGCGCCGAAACAAAAAAAGAAATTATCGGCCACTTCCCCGATTTCCGCGCTGACTCTGTAGTGCCTCTATCTCTCTGGGCGCGCGTTTCCAATGTAGCCATGATGCCAGAATCCCTTCCCATCGCACCGTCTCTCTCGTTTGCGACATCCATCGGGCGCCCCGAGGGTGCGCCAGTTCCTTCGCATCGACAAATTACCGAAGCACGATTATCGTGGCATGAATATCAGACAATTCTTCATAAGAAGAAAGACGCCTCCCGTGATACCATCGAAGCCGATACAGCGGTGCCTGAGGAGCTTTGCGAGATGGATGATGATGGGTGGTTTTTGCAGGAAGAATCATTCGATCCAAAGTATTGGGAAACCCAATGCGGTGTCATTGCCCCAGATAGAGCGACGAAGGCAAGTCCCGGCAGCGAACAAAAACTGAACATGCTTCAGGCGAGATATGCTTTGGGGCTTCCTTTTTGGTTCATGGGGGATAACGAAGTGCACGCATCCAATGCAGATTTCTTGCTGATGCTGCAAGCGCAGAATACAGCCGAAAATTTTTCCATGGATCATCCTGATGATGTTGGAGAGACTAAGGAGAAAATTGCATCTGATTTGCCAAAATAGGCGCATATTCCAGTGAAATGCATTTCTGGGGAACCGTGGACAACGTACACTTCTTGCATGGCAGATCACAGTATCAATATTCCCGCAGGCGAGCATCGGGCGGAGCCCATAGTGCTTTCGTTGGGCGCATCCGGAACTGTTTCTGTTCTTCTCGAAGAAGGCTCACGCGCGACCGTTGTGAGTCTTTGTCATGGAACAGAGGGGATGGTCATTCATCAAAAAGGAGAAATTGCTACTGGTGGACATCTCCACTGGATCAATGTGACTCTCGGTGGAGGAATAGAGCAGTCATTAGTCTCCACCTGCACGGGTGATGGAGCAGTGAGTACGATCGACTGGGCATTCCGCGCTTCAGATTGTGAACACCAATCCTTGAGTGCCAAAAATATATTCTCTGCGGGTCGCGGAGGAGGGGAGGTGACGATGAAAGGTGTTGCCGAAGACCATGCGCATATTGCAGCCTCCGGCATGATCGGCATCGGATCTCAAGGGGCAGGTACACATTCCTACCTTACACAACACGTCCTCATGCTCGATCCAACGGCAAAGGTGGATGCCATTCCAGGACTCGAGATCAAGACGAATGATGTAAAAGCGAGCCACTCAGCGACCGTATCACGAGTCACTCCAGAGGATCTGTTTTACTTTGGCGCTCGCGGAATCATCGAAAAAGAAGCAAGACGCATGTACATCCAAGGATTTTTCGGAGATGTGCTCGGACGTATTGTTGATCCTGCAGTTCGGGCGAAAGCTGAAGAGGCTCTGGGAATACAGTCACAGAACTCCTCATCAAGGGTGCTACACTGCCGGCATGCGGTTAGAGCCTCCTCCTCTTAAAGTAGGAAACCATGCCAAATCCTTTGGAGCTTTTTCACGTAGTGTCGCAGCTGTTGCCGGAAGACCTGCTGCATTCTTGCTTGCTTGCAGCATCATCGTTATTTGGCTCATTACGGGTCCGATATTTGGCTTCAGTGATACGTGGCAGCTTGTGATTAATACCGGAACGACCATCGTCACGTTCCTCATGGTTTTTCTCATTCAAAATACGCAAAACAGAGACAGTGTGGCAGTACAGGTGAAGCTCGATGAACTCATCCGCAGTGATGGCGATGCACATAATGCACTTATGGATTTGGAGGAACTCACAGAAGAAGAGCTGACTGTTATCCAGGATAAATACGAAAAACTGGCACGCGATGCACGGGCAAGATTGCAGAGAGGACAGAGTGATACGGGGGTGCCGAGGGTGTAGATCGAATGCTTAAGATACAAGATGTAAGATACAAACAATACTCAAGATTAAAGACCGAAAGCGCTTTCAGTCTTAGTTCTTTGAATTTGCCTGCATCTTGCTTCTTGTATCTTCAGAATTGTTCTTCACAGCATTGCAGAGTAGACCCCACTTCGCTCTTCCGCCTTCGCTAAAGCTACGGTGGACAGGTCGGAGCTTCGCGGGGTCAAGCATCGTTATCACACGGTAGAGCATTAGCTCCATTCACAACATTGCAGAACCCACTTCGTCCGCTGCGGCGGACTTCGCGGGTTTAATGGTCGTTGAACTCAGGCTGAGTATTACTCCATTTCACAACATTGCAGAGTAGAGAAGGTCTTCCAGGCCGCAACCACATATTACTGTGGTACGGAGTAACCCCTGGGCAATCGAATACATGATGGCAGCCGGCTTCGTCCTTGCGAAGGAGGCCGAGCTATGTGGTTACCTGCCAGAGCATGTGTCCCTAGATCAAGCTCAAGAGCTTGATGCTAGGTCAGAGAATGAATTCCCTGGTAAGGAAATGTTCCATCCGCAGGTTCTCCTACGGATACCTTGTTACGACTTACTCCCAGTCAGTAGTTTCACCGTGGTACCGCCGCTTGCGCGTAACGGCCCTTCGGGTGCTCCTACCTTCCATGAGTTGACGGGCGGTGAGTACAAGACCCAGGAACATATTCACCGTGACATGGCTGATTCACGGTTACTAGCGATTCCGGCTTCATGAAGTCGGGTTGCAGACTTCAATCCGAACTGAGACCGGCTTTTTCCGATTGGCTCCCCCTCGCGGGTTTGCTGCGGTTTGTACCGGCCATTGTAGCACGGGTGTCGCCCCAAGCATAAAGGCCACGCTGATCTGACGTCATCCTCACCTTCCTCCGCCTTGGAGGCGGCAGTCTCCCCTGAAAATACAACAGAGGATGAGGGTTGCGCTCGTTCGCTGACTTAACAGTACACCTCAAGGCACGAGCTGACGACGACCGTGCAGCGCCTGTCTTCGGGTTCCTTGCGGCACAGTCTAATTTCTTAGACCTTCCCGAGATGTCAAGCCTGGGTGAGGTTCTTCGCTTAGTATCGAATTAAACCCCATGCTCCACCGCTTGTGTGGGTCCCCGTCTATTCCTTTGAGTTTTAGTCTTGCGACCGTACTTCCCAGGCGGCGTGCTTACCGCGTTAGCTTGAGGCACAGGAACTGATTGAAGTTCCTACACCGGGCACGCATCGTTTAGGGCGTGGACTACCGGGGTATCTAATCCCGTTTGCTCCCCACGCTTTCGTCCCTGAGTGTCAGCACATTCCCAGTATCCTGCTTTCGCTTTTGGCGTTCCACTGTGGATCAACGGATTTTACCCCTACACACAGCATTCCAGATACCTCTGAATGGCTCTATCCTGTTCGTTTCCGGGACATACACGCCGTTGAGCGACGTGCTTTAACCCCAGACGTGACAAGTCACCTGCGGACCCTTTACGCCCAGTAATTCCGAGTAACGCTTGCATCTTCTGTCTTACCGCGGCTGCTGGCACAGAATTAGCCGATGCTTTCTCGTGAGGTACCGTCAAAAATTTCTTCCCTCACAACAGAAGTTTACACCAAAAAATGGCTTCATCCTTCACGCGGTGTCGCTCCGTCAGGCTTTCGCCCATTGCGGAAGATTCCTCACTGCTGCCTCCCGTAGGAGTATGGACCGTGTCTCAGTTCCATTCTGGCTGGTCGTTCTCTCAAACCAGCTACCCGTCATCGACTTGGTAAGCCATTACCTCACCAACTATCTGATAGGCCGCAGGCCCCTCCCGAACCGAAAAATCTTTACCCCGCACCTTTTTGCTCTCTGATTGCAATTCGCTTCTTCAATTCAGCAATACCTTTTCCGTGATTCTTTAATTTACGTTCACGATCGAGGGCTGCCAATCGATTCCCATATGCTTCGTAGTACACCAATTTCCATGGCGCACCATAAACTGTGGACTTGTTCCTCTTGTCGTTATGAGATTGTAATCTCTGCCCAAGATCACTCGTTGAGCCGACATAGAATCGATCGGAAGATTCGCTGTATAGAAGATAGACGAAGTGCATGAATTCATTGTAACAAAGGACAAAAAGGTGCGGGGACCATCCGGTATTAGTCCCGCTTTCGCGGGGTTATCCCTGAGTTCGGGGTAGGTACCAACGTGTTACTCAGCCGTCTGCCGTGGGTCTAAACCCACTCGACTTGCATGTGTTAGGCGCACCGCTAGCGTTCACTCTGAGCTAGGATCAAACTCTTCAAAAAAGAAGAGACTCTCCATCCAATAAATTGGAAGGAAAGGAATAATAGTTCAAAATAATTTATATCTCCGTCCGTCCGCTTAAAGCGGCCGAGATGGAGTCACACTTCTCTACTCTGCGATGCTGTGAATGATCGGAGCCATTCACCCCGAGCTCGTCGAGGGGTGAAGGAGCTATCCTTCGCCGGTTCACACTAAGGAACCGGCCGCGCCATCACACACTGCATGAGGCACAGCCACAAGGAGTGAGAGCGGGTATAAAGGTCTTCCCCAACGCAGAGCGATGGAGAGCTGAAGCAGTTTAGGCTTATGCAAAGTGGCGTCAAGCAGGATTTGAAGCGATTTCTTGTGTCCGGCATCATTGCAAAAATCAGGGATGATGGACTGGTGAAAATCGACCATATGCTATTCTTCCGTAACCCATGGAAAACCCCGGACCCTTCGTAAGAAAGGTCCGGGATATGGGGTTTCCCTACTCCCATGCGTACGGGTGTTCGAGCGGAGGTTCATGAACCTCTGCTGCGAGCGATTGAAACTAACGTTGACCATTGATCAGAACTCGACCGGGGATGTACCGGTCATTTTCTTTGCGGTCGATCACACAGACAGTGTTGTCCTCGCAGATGAGAACAAATTGATTCTGGAGACCCAACATGCCCACACACATCCACGGGAGGCGGACTTTGGTGGGCTTGTCGGGATTTCTTCCATGGAGACGACTGAGAACATCAGTGCGCCAGAAATTGAGCGTTCGCGCGAGCGTCCGGTCTTTGGCGATGAGGTCTCGAGTCATCCACTCATAGAGACTGAGCCGACGGGAATGACCTTCGGCGCTTATCTCACTTTGCGGAGGGGGCATGATGACGTGCATAACTGGGGTTCCTTTCTTCGATGGAAACAGGGGTTGAGAAACGCTTTGTTTGAGACAGAAATACCGTACGGAGCAGGGAGGGGAAACCATATATTGTTTGTGATGCGCATATTGGATGCATGCATTCGGTTTCCACTTTCTTTTGTCTGCCCGACAAAAGAAAGTGGAGAAAGAAAAACGCACCGCCGCCAGAGCCCCTCCACTTGCCGCAACACCCCCCGTGGCGGCGGATCCCCGCCAACTATGAGCATCTTGTGATGGTCTTCCCACCTTGTTCAGGAATGAGCGATGTTGTGAAGGAACTATGGAAAACCACCCCTTCTGATTCGGAGGGGTGCGCTGCGACTGACATCAGTCATTTATCTACGCATAGCCCCCCGTGATGCGTCCGTACGGACGAACATCGGAATGTAGGAGCACTTAAGCTGGAGGGCGATAGTGATCATGTGCATGGAGAGTAATTGATATGGGATTGTTGTCAAGATTTTATTCAGTGTGATATCGGCTACTACGAAGAACAACCCACGGAATCAGCATCAAAAACTTCATAAAATTCCATGGTCCAAGCATTCCCGGAGAAAGTTTGCTATTCCCGATTCTTGGACCGTAACTGATTGGGGCGTAGAGAATACGTGCGCCGGAACGACCAGCGAGGACAGTGAGGACGATGTGTAGAGAGAAGCGATCAGGGTATTCATGGACGAATTGTTCGATGAGAGATTTCCGCACGATCCGCAGACCCGAGTTTATATCGGCAATGGCTTGGTGAGCAAAGAATTGCCCGAGACGCCGTAAGCATTCGCGTGCCAGATGATGCAGGGGTTTTCCCAGCTTTAATCCTTCGCGACTGCCCACAACCATGTCGGCATTGTTTTCTTGAAGTATCTTCCAAAGATGGGGGAGATCTTCCGGACGGTACGTATCGTCGGCGTCGATCGTTGCAATCCATTCGCCTTTTGCCGCACGAGCTCCGGTCATAATCGCTATGCCATTTCCTTCATTATGGGGTTTACGGATAACGTGTAGATTCGGAAGCGCGATTTTCTTCAGGATTCCGGGCGTCGCATCGGTACTGCCGTCATCGACGACGATGATTTCATCGGATGCGCTGAGCATGGTATGCGCGCGGCGAATGATATCTTCGACGGCACCTTCTTCGTTGAATGTTGGGATAATTAGTGAAAACACACAGTAAGCTTATCCTTCTTTGTCTTTTCAAGAATGGAACACACAAGAACTGAAGCAAATATTCAAAAACCAAGAGCGAAAGCTTATTTTGATTCAAAGTTTCCAAATTGAGTACTTTATTTCTGTTCTTGTGTGTTCCGTTCTTTTATTAAACGATTCACAAGAGCAATCACCCGTTCCGTGTTTTTTCCATCCAGCAACGCCCACTCGGTTCCGTGATCTTTCTGAGCGCGGACATATGTATCGTAAAGATTTGCGTCGGTCAGAAGATTTTTAAGCAGCGGTAGGAATTTTTCGCGGTCCCGCAAGACAGTTACTCCCGGAGCATCTGCATAGAGTGGATACTGCAACTCATAAAAATCAATAACGATACTTGGTTTATGGAGGGCAATTGCTTGGGCAACGATGCTTGAGTAGGTGGCAATGAAGATGTCGCAGACAGGCAGCAGCTGATAGATACGTTCATCATTAATATGCACACCTGCACCATCTGCAAGCGGCTGGTACCACGCGCGGTCACTTTTCGGATGGAGACTCAGCAGAACATACGCGCCGGTTGCTACCATCGTCTGGAACAAAAATTCCATTTCCTGCTTGTGACGATCCCAAGAAAGAAGATCGTGTTCAGCAAGTTGTGGAACAGAGCAGAGGATCACCTTCACGCCATCGGGTATGCCCAATGCTTTGCGTTTCTCCGATGCGCGTACGGTGCGTAATTGCTCTGCGATTGCGTCGAGCCCGGGCTTCCCTGTCACCACGAGTTTTTCCGGAGTCATACCTTGCTCAATCAAATCTCTCTTGATCGCTTCGCTTTCTGCAGCCATCAATGTCGCAGAGCCTCCGCCGATGATCCAGGGCTTTTTCGGCATCATTCCAAGACACCACGCGGCAAGCCCTGTCCATGCGGGATGGAAAAACATTGGTGTTCCTTTGTGAACGCGTACCCATGAGGGGAAGAAGCTGCGAAGGATTTTCCGCGGTAGCGTGTGCAATCCGTATTTCTCTTGGAATGTTCCAATCCGAAGTCGCGGCTCTGCGGCGGCCTCCGGAAAACTCATGGCGAAGGGGACGATCAAGCTCGGAATATTTCGTCGGTTCCCCTCGGCGATGAGCGCTGTTTCAATTCCGACGTTTCTGTCTCCTGCGACAATGATCAGACGGACGGTGGAGTGCTTCGCAAATAATTTCCGTATGCGCACCCGTTCTGCGCGTAAAACGGCAAGAGATTGGAAGAAAGAGGGAAGGAGACTGAACGCGCGTTTTTTAGGAGATGCGGAATTTTCGGGCGGAGTCGCTCCATCGTCATCGCGCACAGGCGTCGTAGCATCGGATGCAATGCGCAGCGAACCATCCGGAGCCCATGCCTCCATTTCTTCTCCATGAACAGCAACAGTGAGTCCGGCACGCTTCGAATCCAAGCAAAAGACCGGTCGCAGGCGACCTGCAGATAGCAATCCTTTTGCAATCGGCAACATCTCCAGAAAGTTTGCTTTCGAGAGAGGCAGGAAAACGACGATCCCATCGGAAGTGTTAACCATTGTTTCTTGGAAAAAGACGATCTTCGACGAGTTCGCAGATGATGTGCTCGACAGCCAAATGTGCCTCCTGCGTACATTGCTGGTCTTCCCCGGGGACGGCGATCACACAATCTACTTTTGCGCCGAGTCCCTTCTGTCCCGTGAGACCGATGGTCACCATTCCTCTCTTCTGCGCTTCCGCAAAAGCCCGCAGGACATTTTTCGATGTGCCGCTTGTGGTGATCCCGAGAAGTACGTCGCCTTTTTTTCCGTGTGCCTCTACCTGACGCGCAAATACTCCTTCATATCCTTCGTCATTGGAGTATGCCGTGAGAAATGAGGTATCTGTGGTGAGGGCGATTGCCGAAAGTGCGGCACGCGGGCGGTCGACCCTGAGCCTGCTCACAAATTCCGCAGCCATATGCTGCGAGTCAGCCGCGCTTCCGCCGTTGCCGCAGATCAAAAGCTTGCCGCCGTTTTTCATGGAGTCCGCGATCAAGTCCGCCGCCTTGAGAATGTGGTCGACGGATTGTTGTTCCACTGCTGCAAACGTTCGAGCACTGCGCTGCAAATGCTCCCGGACGGTGGTAAGACGGGAATCAGCCATAACAAGCGTATTTTCTCCTTTTACTTCTTCCGCCGCAACTTTTCGAGGATCGGAAGTTCGCTTTCGTAGACCTTTTTTACGCCATCGCCGCGAGCTACCTCCCATACGCGGATATCGCGTGTCAGCCGCTCGAAGCCCTGCGGCTCTACAGATGCCGCCTGATCAGAGCCCCACATAGCTCGGTCGAGGGTGATGTGGCGTTCCACGATGCATGCTCCGATGACCGCCGCCGCGAAGCTTGTGGAAAGTCCTACTTCGTGCCCGGAGTAGCCGATCGGGACGCCGTAGCGTTCACGGAGAGTCGTGATGGCGCGCAAATTCAATTCCTCGGGCTTCGATGGATACGTGCTCGTGCAATGGAGGACAATCAAATCTTTTTTGCCGAGCACTTCTACCGCATGGTCGATCTGCGCAAGTGTGCTCATACCTGTTGAAAGCAGAATGGGTTTGCCTTTGCTGCGGTGATACTTCAGGAGTGCGTCATCTGTGAGCGAAGCCGAAGCGATTTTGTAACAGGGAGGATTGAACTGATCCATGAAATCTACAGAGGCTTCGTCCCAGCACGAGGCGAGCCACATGATTCCTTTTGTCTTGCAGTACCCATCAATCTCTTTGTACTGCCTTTCACCAAACTCCAGTCCGCGCTTCAGATCACCATTGGTCGTACCGAAAGGATTTTCACGGGGGCGAGCCAATTCTTCTTTTGTATACACGGTGTCCACCGTGCGCTTCTGGAATTTCACTGCATCGCAACCGGAAGTGGCAGCGGCATCAATCAATTTCTTTGCAATCGCCATATCACCGTTATGGTTGATGCCGATTTCGGCAATCATGAAGCAGGGCTGATCGGGCCCGATCAAGTGTTTGCCGATTTGTACGGATGTGATTGTGGAAGCAGTCATTGCGATGAGTCTGCCAGATCTCACCGCACTGTCCACCCACCATCCACACTTATTCCCTGTCCTGTGACATAGCTACTCGCATCCGATGCAAGGAAGAGGAGCACGCCGGTTAGCTCTTTTGGATTTCCTATACGCCCCAAACACGTGCGGTCTTTGAGTTTCTGCACAAAAGGGTCATCTTTTTTTACCGCATTTGCTACTTCTTCATCAGTTTTTGAAAACGGTCCCGGATGGATGGCATTTACACGGATACCATGGGGACCCCAAAACGATGCGGCGTAGCGAGTGAGCTGCATAAGAGCCGCTTTGGCAGATCCATACCCAGCAGGATTCATTTTGTCCGTCCCCTCGTACAGTCCCGGATCGGGAGCAACGAGCGAATACATCGTGCAGGTATTGATGATGCTGCCTTGTCCCTTCTTCTTCATGCTGGGAAATACCGCCTGCATCGCAAGCACCGGCCAGAGCATTCCTCCGGCGATGTTGCGTTCGAAGTATTCAAGAGGTGCATCTTCCAGCTTGCTATCCGGCGCATTGAATCCCGTATTGGGACCGAGTTCGTGTGCATTATTAATGAGTACGTCGACTGTGCCGAATTCTTTTATCACTTCTTTTAGGGTTTTTTTAAATGCCTTGAGGTCGTACATATCGACGGCGTGCGCGGTGACCTGTTTTTCGCCGTATTTCTTCGCGAGCTCGTCGCGTACCTTTGTGAGTCGCTCGGAGCGACCGAGCATTGCGAGCTTCGCGCCATTGGCAAGAAGTGCTTCACTCATAGTACGGCCGAGGAAGCCGGAGGCTCCTGTGAGGAGAACGGTTTTGCCGGAGAGGGAGAAGAGGTCTGAGGCGAGCATCAGGGAAATCATGCGCCGTTGGCTGGGTTTCTCGCAATGAGAAGATTTTACTTTCTTTGACTTCTACAGCATCCCCAGCCGCACCCCTCCGCGGGTGCGGCGTTTCCAGTGTTTTGCCATCCACCCCAGCAGCACCCCTACTGGGGTGCGGCTACACGAGAATGTTATCGGTTACTTCTCATTGGTTTGCCATTTCTTTGCTCGTGCAAAGAAATGGCAGAAAGAAACACGTGGTCGCAGGTGGAAAAGCGCCTACGCATCTACGCTCGCGTGGCGGAAAACCCGAGACCCACCCAAAATCTCCTCCTGCGGGTTTTCATGCGCCCCGCTCACGGGATGCGTGACGGCGCTTTTCCAATGCGACCGGGTCCGCGTAATTTTTAGTCTTTAAAGGCTCCCATAGCTAAAAACCACTTGGTTTCCCAAGCTATTGTAAGTAAGAGAAAACTTATTAATCCTGCAGATTCCCATCGGACCATCTGAGGACTGTAATCTCCAAATTTAACTCCTGTCGCGGTCACCACTGAAAATATTGCGATTACTGTTCCTAAATACTCACCATGTAAAATAATTAACTCAGCCTTCTTACGATTTAAGTAACCACAACCTGCAGCAAAGAAATATAAAACTTGGAGAATCAGAACACCACCTAACATTAGCCAAAAACTTAATGGTAAAGAAAACATATGAATATTGTATCAAGTTCCAAATATTGATTCTGCAAACTCTTTGCATCCTCTCATGTGGGACGTTTCTGCTGAATTATTTCCTCGCGCAGCCTGCAACGTAAACAACCCCTTAAACTCGATCTTCTCCAACTCCTCCGCAACCGCCTCAAAATCCGTATCACCTGTCCCGAGCGCCACCGTTCCACCACCGCGCTTGCGATCTTTAATATGCACGGAGCCGATGCGGCTGCCGTAAGCGGAAAATTCCTCATGAGGATCATAGCCGAGCGAAGCACTGTTGCCGGTGTCGTAGGTCACCCGAATGAGAGGATGGGGGAGCTTCCATAAAAGAATCGGAAATTCTTTCGGGGAGAGGGAAGTTTCGAGATGCAGTTCCATCTGCAGTTCCTCAAGGATCGGGATCATCTTAAGAAGTGCAGCAGCCATGACCTCAATCTCCTCCACGTTTTTTAGTGCGGAGTTATCCAGAAGCGGAATGCCGATGTGGTGAGCACCGAGGAGCTTTGCCTGACGAAAGAGATGCTCGAGGAGCTTCAGGCGTTCATCACGCTGCGCATCCGTACAGCGGATCAGCGGTTCTTCCATGAAGCTGTCTGCGCAGATCGAGGGAATACTCACGCCATGTTGCTTCATCAGTTTTTGCAATTCCTTGATTCCTGCTTTCGTGCGTAGCGGATTGATGTCTGCGCCATACGTGTCATCAATCCATTCAATTGCCGGAATGCCGGCTTCTACCGTACGGGGAAATTCATCCCGCCAGGCAAGGCGTGGGAAACATTGAATGCGATTGTCCTCAGGAGGACTGAGGCGACCCTGCATGACTGCTAAATGCAACATGGAAGGGAGAATAGCATTAGAGAGGTGGTCTGGATGCTTTGAACATTGATGTAGGGGCATAGCGCGCTATGCCCCTACGGATGCATTGAAGAGAGAGTCATGCGTCATTTTGATTCCCGAGCGGCCAGTAATTTATCCGCAAATTCGCGTACCGCACCTTTTCCCCCGGCAGTGGAAAGGACGACATGTGCGGCGTGCATCACATCAGGATGTGCGTCGGCAGTGACCACTGGGAATCCGACGAGTTCAAGGCAGAGGAGGTCGTTTACATCATTACCAAGGTAGGCGACGCGCTTAAGGTCAATCTTTTCTTTCTTTGCGTATTTCTTCAAGAAGGCCGCCTTATCCGAAAGTCCATGGAAGCAGAGGAGCTTGAGT
>MFXW01000037.1 GCA_001787585.1 Candidatus Peribacteria bacterium RIFCSPHIGHO2_02_FULL_53_20 | reverse complement strand
CCGCGTGAGACCGAAGAGATGCGCGCGGAACATCCGCTGCTCTTTCCACGCGAGCCAGTCGATCGACTCGCGGCAGGAGTTGTAGTCCGGTTCATGGGAGGCAAACACCGAAAGTGGCGCGGCGAGTAGTACCATGCAAAAGATTATGCCGATCCAGAACTGTGAGTTGCGATTTGCGATTTGCGATTTGCGATTGCACACACAATGTTTCTGAAGGATTTTACTGCCGTCGAATATCTGCCATCGCATCATATTGAACTGAAAGAGGAAGCAGGCCAGGAGGAAGGTACAGAGTATCCGGAAGATGAGGAGAAAGATGCGGCGGATGATGAAGCTGATGCTGTCGCAGGTACCGGTACTATTTCCACGGGTCGCCGCACATCGAAGGACGGTGTGATGGTGTTGGGATTGGTCTGATATGGGAAGTGTGATGAAGAAGACCCCATCATCTGCAGTGTTTCTTTGAACATTCGGATCCGCAGCTTGTCGATGGTACTTTCCTGGCTGCGCACATTCGCTTCCGTGAACCATCCGTAGCGTGGCTCCACTTTCGTGGCGTGGAGCTGTAGGCATGCCCAATCCTGCGGGTCGCACGGCGGGAATTCCACCAAAGGATTCCCTGGTGTTCGCCATGTACCGAGGGCGAAGAAATCTTCAAACAGCTGGACCGCCGGTCGGGCGCCGATTCTCGTGAAGCGCTCGATCAGATCCATTTCAACATGCACGCAGGTATCAGAACTCCACCCTCGTCTGCAGTATTTTTCCTGTCCGGATATGACACAGCAGTCTCCGGATGATGGGTCTGCATTTTTACATCGCTTGGTGGCCTCGAGAGTACCACACCTTGGTTTTGTCACCGCGTCCCAGAATTGTTTGTACTTCGTATTCATGCCGCTGATGATGCCCTCCATCTGCGTGAGGGCTCCGGGAACATCCGATGGGATCGATACGTCAGGGTAGGTGACCATGATGCCGCTGTCTGCCGAGAATTCCGGGATCCCTGCACCGCTTGCAGAAAATATCGGAAGCGGTGGAAGCGGCGGCAATGTCGGTATGGTCACGTCTTCCTGATAGACGAATGGTGGCTGCAATTTGTCATGTGATACCAGAATTTGCACGGGTTTGAGAATAGGAATCAGGAGTGGCACCTGCGTGGTCTGGAGTGCAGAGAGATCGATGTACAAGTCCTCCGGCCGCGGAACAGAAAACTCGGGGAGCCCTTGTCCGTCTAGGTTCGGTCTGCCCGGGAGCCAGTTGTCCAAAAAGGAATAGATCGATGTGGTGAACGCATCGTTTTTGCACCAGGGCATGTTGGTCTTATCGTGGAAGTCGCGGTACGAGGTCTGCAGACTCCTCCAGCGGTAGACGAGTTGTTCGCGCTGTTGCCGTTGTTGCTGGAAGCTTCTGAATCCGTCAAGATTCGCTTTGAGCCAATCATGGATGGTCTTTTCAGCTTTCCCCTGACGGTTCAAGGCCGTGGAAAGTACTTTAGCGATTTCACTCCGGAGCGCGCGCGCGCCATCGATCTGTACGGCGTACTCCTCCAGCCGGTCGGTCAATTGCTGCACACTTGTTGGAACGGTGGCACCCGCGTCCTCGCGCATTTTTTTCCAGCGTATCCATCCCTCCTTGTACGCGCGGAAATCCGAAGCAGATCCGAAGGGCACGACGATAGCGATGCTGCGCTCCTTCACTGGGGCGATCAGCGCAATTTCCAAAAATGCGGCGACTTCCCCCAGCAGGTCGTCGCGCACTTCCGTTTGCACATCAATCGTCATGCGGCGAGGATCGTATGCATATTGTGGCACCGGTGACGTGGGAGGATTGGGAAGAGAAGGACTTGGGAAATAGTGATGAAGATTCATGCCCACACTCCACGCTGAAGGGACAATGATGTGAGCTACAGCCGGGTGTACGAGCTCCTGTGCTTCGGTTTCCTGCTTCTGCCACCATTCGGTAATAGTGCGGGCAGGACCGCGAGCATTGCTGACGGTATCGTCAAACGCCCGGCGCAGGGCTCCGGGGGAACGCATATTGTCATAAGAATCCGGCCCGTGCCCAGAAGAAACGGATGCCGCAGTTCCCACCCTCAGCAACGGACCTCGTGCCCGTTCCAATGTGGTATCCAACGAGAGGAGCGCGTACGTCATGTCATTTCCCTGATCCTTAAACACTTCGCCGTTCAGTAGGCTGAATCCGCCGCCGAGGTTCTGGTACCAGAGATCTTTGGCACTATCGAAGGTTGGATCGCGGATTTCGGTCGCTGCCGTGGGATCAGGATCGGGATAGGTGCTTGTTTCTCCGAAACTCCCATGCCCCAACTGTGAGTGATAAAACTCTCGGAATTCATTGCTCACTTGATACGCCGCGATGACGCACCGTGCATCGGAAACCGTGGTGATCGTATTCTTCGGATCGAATTCCCGGTAAAAGCCGTAGCACGAAACAGGAATGCCCTGACGCGAGCGCACATCATTTGGCGCTTTGCTCACAGCATTGCGACTGTATCCGGCTGCAGGATATTCGCGGTAATACGAAACGAAAGTTCCCGGAGTCATCACGCTGCCGTTGATCGTTGCGTCGTATCCCGCACGGCATCCTGTTTCCTGGCGCAGCGGAGCCGGACCGCGCTGTATCAAATCTCCATTGTAATCAATTGCCGCCGACGCTCCGCTTACGAGCTGGCACATGCCGGGGATCGCGGGGTAGGTGCATCTTGATGCAATACACTGGCCGCTGTTTCCTGCAATAACGCAGTCTGCAATATTAATACAGGGGATATTAAAAACCTGCGCAGGGACACTATCCCTGCATATCAGCGGGGGTACACAATCCGTATCCGCGAAGCAAGAAGTATCAGCGCTGGGAAACAGTTGCCCCGTCGGCAGTCCATCTCCCTCACAACGTACACAATTCCGGCGTGCATCTTTATGCTTCACACATGCAGGAGGGTCGTCCAGCGTACAATCGCTGTAATGAAGTTCCGTTACGATTGCCCCTGTGCAGCAATAGTACCAACCAGCGAAGGCATGATAGACGCGTAACCATCCGGCTGCCTCCAGTGCGGCACCTTCTATGAGACATTCCGCATCAGGAGGCATATTTCCCGGATAGGGGTCGTACTTCGGATTATCCGCGTCACTTGCATATTTGCCGGCGCAACTCGGACCGCCATCGCCGCTTCCCAGGCGTTCGCAGCAATCGCCATTTTGAGGATCGTTGTTGCGCCCCTTCTCCCCTTTACCCTGTTGCACACAGTATTTGAATAATGGAAGGGCGGGTGGGGGAAGTGGGAAGATCCATGCACGAACCCATACCGGGAATTGCCAGGCATTGATCCGTGGACAAAGATTCTGGCACTGAGCTGGCGTGGCATACGGTGGATTTTTTTCTTTGCAGGGTGGACCATCATCCAGATAGGGAGGAAAGCCCGGGCTGCACGCCGTACTCCACCCTTTTACCTGACTCACATTGGGGTAGAGATAACCGTTGCCGAGTGCGCCACTGCTCTCATCGCGCGCTGCCATTCCAGAAAAAATATTTCCAAGTGGGGCTCCCTTGCGCCCCGGCACTCCGGACACCACTGGGATTTTCCCATTCACCGTATCATTCATATCCCATCCGCCGCATACCGCGCGTTCCGAGAGATCCTGGTGGATTTCACCATCCCGCGATGAAGAACCTTTTCCGACAACATCTTTAATGGCATCAATGTTTGAAGGATTCGGTGTCGGTATGCGGTAGGGCTCCGGAAGATCCTTCGTGGCGCGTGGAGCAGCAATGGCCGATGCACTCATGAGCATCATTCCGATGCTGAGGAGCGTCGCGAGAATACGATTGAGGAAATGCGGGGAGAGCATAACGCGTTTCGGCAATTGTACCGTGTTTATGTGTATGGGATGGTGAAGGAGGGTTGACACTCTCTCATTTGCGATTTGCGATTTGCAGATTTGCGATTGATGTGTGCATCTGTCGCACATCACAAGTCCGCACATGGTCAATTTTTGATCAAAAAAAGAAAATCATAAAAAATCCATTTGCTTCACAAGGTTCTTATTTACTGTCTATTGCTCCTTTTAAAAACAGGGTGTACGAATGTACACGTTGCGTCTTTTGCGCTCTTCATTAGGCTGCGCGATCCGTTACTTCTATCGCTTCTCTTTCCCCCTCCTTCCATGTTCTCCCTCAATCGTGTTTCGCTCATCGGGTACCAGACGCAACCCGTCGAGCTCCGGCAGACTCCAAGTGGCACCGCCGTAACCGACCTCAATCTCATCGTTCCCAATTCCTTTACCTCCGGCACTGGCGAACAACTCACCGGCAAGGGTTTTTTCACCGTCACCGTCTGGGGCGGCATGGCCGAAGTCGCTTCGCAGTATCTTCGCGCCGGCGGACAGATTTTTGTGAGCGGTCGTCTCCAGACTGATAGCTGGGAAGATGAGAAGAGCGGTGAAAAGAAGAGTAAGACCAAGATCGTTGCCCAGGAAATGATCCTTCTCGATTCTAAAGACGGTCAGCGCGCTGCGCCTGCAGGCGTGGAACTGGGCAAGTGCCTCAATCGCGCCGAAATTATCGGGAATGTCACAAAAGATCCCGAAATGCGCACCACCACAAGTGGCCAGAACGTCCTGACCATCGGTGTTGCCAGTAACGAGAAATGGAAAGACCGCCAGAGCGGTGAACTGAAGGAACGTGTGGAATTTCACAACGTCGTCCTCTGGGGAACGCTCGCACAGGATGTCGCCAAGCAGGTGAAGAAGGGAAACAAAGCCTTTGTTTCCGGACGCATACAAACTCGCAGCTGGGAGACGCAAACCGGTAGCAAGCGCACGACGACCGAAGTCGTTGCGGATCAAGTGAGTCTCCTTGGTGTTGCCAATACCATTGCACAGGAAACAGTTACTTCCCGTAGCACTGCGCCTGCTCGCGAGCGTGAGGAAGTGGCTCCGGTCACAGCTGATGCAGGAGCTGGGATTCCGGAAGTGCAGTATCAGTCGGAGGTGAAGGTTGAAGATTTGCCTTTTTAAGGCATGGAAGGAAACCTTGACGGTTTCCTTCCATGAACCATCCTTCCCTTCAAGGAGGCGCTCCAGCCGGGCAAAGCCCGGCTTCGCGCTGTCATTTAATACGCAAGCGATCCGTTAGTTTTAATGAATCGCATCTCCACCTCTAACTTCTCCGGAATTTTCTCTTTTACGACACTCACGACCTTCACAGCATCCTCAAACGTCGCGCCTTTTTCGCTGATGAGAAAGTTCGCATGCTTCTCCGAGATCTGCACACCGCCGTGCTTCATTCCACGCAATCCTGCAGCATCGATTAATTGCCATGCCGGGTTTTCTCCGATTGCCTTGAAGCAGGAGCCTGCGGTGCGTTGGTGGGGCTGGGTTTCGATGCGGCGTTTCAGTAGCAGTTCGATTTTTTCCTTAATGATGGTCGGGTCATCGTGAGGAATATTCAGTGTGACTGACCAGATAATTGGCGCCATTTGTAGCGGAAGATCGCGATCTTCCGCTACAAATGGCGGTGCATCTTTCCACACACTTTCGCGATAACGGAATGTACATTCCTCTTTTGAAAACTCTTTCCATTCCTCATTCATAAATGCTGTGACCGACTGAACATAATTACCAATCCAAATTCCCTTCGGTCCTTGTCCGGCGTTCCCAAAAATCGCACCACCAACGGTGCCGGGAATTCCGGTTAACGGGGAAAGATCCAAACCGACTTTGGCTATCTCGTTAATAAGCATTGGGAGGTTTTTTCCTGATGCAACATCGATGGTAGTTGTTGGATGGTTGGATGGTTGGATGGTTAGGTGAGCTGCAGTAATGCGGATGATGAGCACAGCGATTTCACCGTCTGCAAAAATCGTGTTGCTGCCCGAGCCGAGGACGATCAGTGGAAGATTGTTTTTCTGTGCGAATACATATGCCTCTTCCACATCCTCTTTCGTAGTGAGCTCAGCGAAATAGCGCGCAGTGCCGCCGATGCGCATAGTGGTCTTTGGGCCGAGGGGTTCGTGCTCCTTCACTATCACGTTTGTATTGTGCCCTCTTGCCTATCTCTTCGACAGCAGTGCGGCGGCCTTTTCCATACTATCCAGCACCCTCTGCCCTCCTCCACGCAGCTGCACTTTACTGAGAATTGATCCAACGAGACCCACACCAACAAGTCCTCCGGCAAGAATCGCGAGCTCTTGTTTCCCCATGGAGATATTGATCGTGAGGAGGGTAAATTGCAGGATGGCAAACGCAAGTACTCCGGTGATGACGCCGATGCCGAGGGTGACGAGGACGAGGTGTATGCGATTCTCCTGATTATCCTGTGGAGCTCCGGCTAAGCTTGTGAGGAGCTCCGCATCCACGACGACTGGTGCTGTTCCCCAGTCTTTGAAGAGGGCAGTAACTTTCCTTTGGATGACCAACATCACAAAAGTTTTAAAGGGAACGACGGTTTTTCCTTCGACGATGGCTTTGGTGCCGTCGGAGCGAAGAGAGACTTCGACGTCGTGACGGTTGGGGGCGGAGGTGAATGACATGCGGGCAGTGTACATGGCTTTACAAGTCGTACGCTACGGATGCTGTTTGGTTGCCCCTTTCTTTGTCTGCCCGACAAAGAAAGGGGCGAAAGAAAGCGCACCGCGCGCCAGAGCCCCTCCGCCCGGCTCTGTGTCTCGGGGGAAGCGCCTGCAAGGCTTCGGCGCTTCCCTCTCGACTTCCGCCTGAGGGCGGAAAACAGAGCCTTCCCCTTCACCCCCCGTGGCGCGCGGAACCCCACCAGCCTTACTTCACTTATAAATTTACTTTCACTAACCGCCCAATAGCCTTTTCTTTCCCTAAAGCCTCTGCCACTTCAAATGCTCCGGGGCTATAGGGTTTGCCCGTCAATGCTGCGCGGAGAGGCCAGAGGACTTGGCCCAATTTGTATCCCTTGGATTCCATCAGCCCGCGTAATTTTTCTTCAAGCGTCACACAGTTCCAATCTTTTTCTGCGATACCCTCAAGTGTTGTTCTTAGTTGCGGAAGAATTTCCTTCACCAGTTCCGGCGTCAGCTTCTGCTTGGGATTGGCGAGGAGCTCCATCGTCACTTCCGGTTCTTCATAGAAGAATCGCAGCATCTCTGGGCCTTCGGAAAGCAGTGTTAGGCGATCCTGTATTAACGTTGCTCGTGCAATGAGCTCGGGGTCACGCAGCGCTGCGGGGAGATCTTTTTCCAAAAATGGCGTCAGTCGCGCGACAAATTCTTCCGGTGTCAGCTTCCGTATCCATTGCCCCTGAAGCCAATCAAGCTTCTCGTGGTCAAAGACCGCGCCTGCTTTTTGTACACGTTCGATCGAGAATCGGTCGATCAATTCCTGAAGGGAAAATATTTCCTCCACTGTTCCCGGGTTCCATCCGAGAAGCGCGAGGAAATTCAGGAGCGCTTCGGGGAGATATCCTTTCTCTTTGTAATCCTCCG
>MFXW01000036.1 GCA_001787585.1 Candidatus Peribacteria bacterium RIFCSPHIGHO2_02_FULL_53_20 | reverse complement strand
CATCATCGAAGAGCGCAGTATCCTCGCGATAGAAGCGCATCGCGGAAAGGAAAAGATCTTCACCGGCTATGCCCTCAATGAAGCAGTCATTGCGCAAGGAACGATCGCGCGCCTCGTCGATTTGCATGCACGGGTAAAAGGGGAAAATCTGACGACGTTCCACGCGGACGGACTCATCATTTCCACGCCCACAGGTTCCACCGCCTATTCCCTTGCCGCAGGTGGACCGATTGTTCATCCGACGCTTTCCGCAACGATCCTCACTCCGATCAATCCCCATAGCTTCAGCCAGAAACCGGTCGTCATTCCCAGTGAATACACGGTCGAGATCACCGTGGCTTCAAAAACAAATAAATTCCAGGACGTACAGGTTATTCTCACGCTCGACGGTCAGGTGTACGTGCCGCTCCAGAGCGGTGATGTGGTCCGTGCTTGTGGATGCGAGAAAACCGTGCGATTCCTGCGGCGCAAACAGGACACGTTCTTTGGGACGCTTAGGGAAAAGCTGAAGTGGGGAGAATAATGATTATGGTGATTTTTGGCGCAGAGAGGCGAATCTTTGAACGACTTCAGCAAGATAATTTCTTGCAACTTGCTCATCGGCAAGGTGTGTATATGGCAGCCCGTGTATATGGTTTAGATACGTTTCCCGTGGGCGAGCAGCATGAATGTTCCTTAAGCTCATTTGCTCATAAAAAGTATTGGATAACATCGGGTCTCCTTCACAGACAACAACAACCGTGAGCGCTGGTCGCACTTCATCAACGATGCGTTTCAATTCATAAATGGCGGCGTCATCCTCGACGGAATCTGTTAAATATGTGACAAGTTCAGGGCTTTCCTCACATAAGGAATCAATGAGAGCATCCGATGGGCGCGGAAATGACCCTCCCACATACTCTGCGTCCGCATCTGTAAAAACATCTTCCATAGCAGCATGCCACGCATCGCTGAGGAGCGCAAAATTTCCCGCCAATCTTCTATCAGTACTTTCATTATTGAATATCAAACTTCCTTGGATGGTTTCGCCGCACTGTATACCGGGAACAAACATGGGAAGCGCATCCTAGTGATGAAGTCACGATCGCACAATCATTTCCTCTCTTCCCTGCCCCGTCCCTATATACCGGACTGGAATACCGGTTTCTTTTGCGATAAAGAGAATCAATTCCTGCGCCTGTTTCGGAAGCTGATCAAATGCCGTGATGCCCACCGTTGCAGTCTTCCATCCCACAAACTCTTTCATCACCGCTTTGCCGTTCTTCTCTTCCGTACCTACCGGGATCACTGTTTCCGTATCCAGCACATCGAGCTTGGTGATATTCCAGCAGGCAAATCCGTTAATCATCGCCGAGCGCCGGAGATCCGGAATGTGCAGCCATCCACAGCGGCGTGGGCGTTTCGTTACTGAACCGTACTCTCCTCCGCGTTCACGTAGTCTTTCCGCCGTTTCCCCTTGCACTTCCGTGAGGAAATCCCCGGCTCCAACTCGTGTGCAGTAGGCTTTGGCGACACCGATCACATCACCGAGCACCTTCGGAGGAATACCGAGTCCCTGCAGAGCGCCCGCGATGGTCGTTGAACTGCTCGTGACATAGGGATATGTCCCATGGTCTATATCCAGGAGCGTCGCCTGCGCTCCTTCAATAAGAATCCGTTTTCCCGCTTGCATGTGCTCATGAAGAAGATCAATGGTGTCTGTCACACAATCCTTAAGAATCGCTGCAGCTTCATGTAGTTGCTTCAGCTCCCGCTTTGCGTTGAGAGTAATTCCATAGCACGTCTGAAGATCATGGGCACGCTTGCGCAATTCCTCCGAAATGTCGTGACCAAGTCTTTCCATACGGATTCCCATACGCGCCGCCTTGTCCATGTACGCCGGACCAATGCCTCTACGCGTCGTCCCTATGTCTGTTCCGGTCTTCGACCGCCGCTCCTCAAGAACCCCGTCGATTTCTTTATGGAACTCAAAAAGAATGTGGGCTTCACAAGAAATACGCAACCGCGGAACAATGTCGATCCCTGCATCGCGCAGGAGTGCGATTTCTTCAAGCAGTGTTGGCAGGTGGATTACCATGCCGGCACCGAGAATGATTTCCGCATGTGTGTGCAGACACCCGCTCGGCAGGAGCCGGAACACGTGCTTCTTCCCGCCGACGACGATCGTATGACCGGCATTCGCCCCTCCGCACGCTCGCGCAACCACGTCATAGTCCTCCGCGAGGAGATCGATCAGCTTCCCCTTCCCCTCATCTCCCCACTGCGCGCCGATGACGGCGGTGACGCTTCCGGAAGAGGGCGCAAGGGGTGACACGACAGGATGATAACACGAGAACAAAAGAAGTATTCCCGCTACTGTTTATTAAATGAACAACATCGACCCTGCATCTGTAGGTCGTCGGATTTCGAGGTATGAACAAGGTTTGAAATTTCGCCTAAAAACCCTTGCATTTCCTACTTCGTAGCTATAAAAACGTGCCGATCATTCCTCCCAATACAATGCCTCGAGTCTCTTCCACTGACCAAATTGCATGGTCTTTTGATAATGCAAAACTACCGGAGGATCTTCCCCCCGAAGACAGAGCCGATCTTGTATTGAATCTATTTTCAACCGTACGCGACAAGGCACAACAACTCGGGTTTGATATACACAGCATTGCTTTTTCAGGTAGAGCGCATCATTTCAAGACACGGACGAATGTCACTGATGATGTACTGATGCAATTCAGAGAGCTCATGGAACAGACACCTTTGGCACCAGAGGTTGCTGCTGCGTAAGGCATTCCAGAATATATCCACAACAATGAGACATGCTTCGAGCGGACTCGCTTATACTTTGCAAAAAACCATCCCCATCCGCGCCACCCCAGAGTGAAATGCTCGGCTCAAAATCTTGTACCTCTTTGCTGAGCAGCGCATTGGAGGGGATATACGGCGGATTGCTGACAATCAGAAACTGCTTCTCGTAGTTTTTCATCGGCGACAGCAAATCCCCTTCGAGAAATTCTATGCGAGCCGCCCCGAGCCGCATCGCATTCTCCCGTGCGACAACAAGAGCATCGTCGCTGATATCGATTGCTATGACATGCAGATCTGGCCGTTCCAGCGCCATGGTAATTGCTATGCATCCCGAACCGGTCCCCACATCAACAACTGTCTGTACGTGAGAACAATCCCGAAGCACCTTCGCGACGCCGATGATTCCTGTTTCCAATGCCCGTGTGTCATCTTTGGGAGATTTCAGAAAATCCAGCGCCATCGTCACCAGATTCTCGGTGGACGGACGCGGAATGTGTACGCGAGGATCGACGAGGAACGACCGACCAAAGAATTCCCGCTGTCCGGTGATGTAGGAAACGGGCTCCCCCGCTCTTCTTCTTTCCATGCATTGCATCCAATGTTTTTCTTCGCTGGTACCTAGTACTCTTTCTGGATGCGCCAAAACGTACGCACGGTCTTTTTGCACCACAAATGCCATCAGTGTTTCTGCATCCACGGGAGCAATGCCTCTGGTCTTCAAAGCATGATGGATATCCATGTTCATCGCACCGGAACAATGGAACAATGCCTCCGTGAAGACAATAGGAATCGACTGCCGGTTTGGAGGGACAAGGAGCGGACTTGGGCGCTATACGCGTGCGATGCTAACGGAACTTCTCCGGAGCAATCATCCTGTGCAATATGTATTATTTGTAGGATCGGAGAAGGAAGAGTGGCTACAAAACCTGAGACACGTTGCAAATTGCAAATTGCAAATTGCAAATTTTGCACACTATTCATTAGCGGAACAGACGCTCTTCCCAGCATTGCTTTGGCGCAGCGGCATCGACCTGTTCTTTTCCCCGCATTTCAACGTCCCGCTTCTCTGCCCCGTCCCATTTGTTTCAACCATTCACGACCTCATTCTGCATCGCTATCCCGGCAATGCCTCGCTCCTCAAGCGGCTTGCGTACCGCTTGCAGATGGCAAGCACGATACGGAGGACGAAAGCGATACTGGCTGTAAGCTCCTTTACTGCTCTCGAAATCGGCGGGATATATGGATCGAGAGCGCACCGCAAATGCCATGTGACAGGAGAGGGCGTAGAAGAGCAATTTTTCCCAGCATCTGTATCTTCCGTTGCGGCAATCCGTACACGGTATCGACTGGAAAAGCCTTTCTTTCTGTACGTGGGCTCCGGAAAAAAACACAAGAATGTGAGGATGCTTATCGACACGTTTGCCGCATTGCAGAACACTGACCAGCAATTGGTGCTCGTCATGCTAGCGTCCGAAGCGCCTCATCCGCTGCCTCCGGATGTCATCCACATTCCCGATGTTGCCGATGTAGATCTCCCCGCGCTCTACTGCGCTGCAGATTGCTTTGTGACGGCATCGCTCTACGAAGGATACTGCTTGCCAGTTGCGGAGGCGCTTTCCTGTGGTTGTCCGGTGATTGCATGCAATCGCACAGCAATTCCGGAAATAGCCTCAGGTCATGCCATGCTGATCGAGCCGACGCTGGAGGCATGGAAGCAGGCAATGAGGAATCCTCCGCAGAGGCCAGTGCACTATAGACAACCACTGTGGAAAGATGCTGCGGAGAAAACGGCAAAAGTATTGATAGAGTGTTTGTGAATCCAATATGCTTCTCCTATGGATCACATCTCTTCTCTCATTCCCAAAGTCCTCCGCAACCGTGGTCTCTACGATGAAGCACACGCTTCGATGATGGTGTATCGGGCGAAGAAGTGGCTTCTTGAAACGCATCCGGAGATCGCCGCATCGCTCGATCCACACGCGCTCAAGGATGGCATCCTCACCGTGCATGCGCTCCATTCCATAGCACAGCAGGAGGGCACACTCCTTGCACCGGACTTGCTGCTCTTTCTCCAATCCGGGGATACAAACGCCGTCCGAGAGGTGCGGGTGAGCAGAAAGTAATTCCTCTATATTCTCTTGCGAAAGGAGAGTTCCTCGCTAAAATGCACCGGTTTCCATGCTCATCATCCGACTTCAGCGCACCGGCCGCGAAAATCTCCCCACGTACCGCATCGTCGTTGCGGAAAAGGCGCGTCCCGTAAAGGGAGGAGTTCTCGAGCACGTCGGTCACTATCTCCCTGCTGCTCATCCCTCATCTGTTGTCATCAAAAAGGAGAGAATCGAGTATTGGATTTCGAAAGGCGCCACTGCGAGCAACACCGCTGCGAGGCTTCTTTCCAAGCACGGCGTACAGGGACTTGAAAAGTACATCACGCGCTACACGAAGCGCCGACCGAAGAGTGAAGAACCGCCGGCTCCGGCTGCTGCCGCCCCTGCTGCGACCGTAGCTACTGCTCCGGCTGTCGAAGACAAGCCTGCGGCGTAAGGTGATGTGTATCGGATACCCGGATACCGTAGAGAGTTGCACTTTTTTCTTCGTACGGTAGTATTTGCGCTATGACCATCCCCGCAACGACTGACTACCCTGGTCTCTCTTTCCTCCGGTACGTTCTCGAAAGCATCGTCGATGATAAAGGTGAACTCAGCATCGTATCCACGATTGATGATTTAGGTGTGCTCCATACCGTGAAAGTGAGCGATAGAGACATGGGCAAACTCATCGGAAAAGGAGGACAAACTGTGAAAGCCTTACGTACTCTTCTTCGTCTTATCGGTGGAACGAGTAAACAGCGTATCAATCTCAAAATCCTCGAACCCACTGTCTAAGATCCTTATCCCCTACCCCCTTATCCATGCTTAGAGACCTCCTCGAGAATGCCAGCATCGTGGAGATCGTTGCGACCTTCGTCGCCCTCGGTCTCATCTTTGCGACCATTCTCTGTCTCATTTTCATCATCGTCGGTGGTATTACGTTTATCCTCTCGGCAGGCAACGAGGAGAAGATCCGCAAGGCGGTGCACACCATCCGCTACTCCATCATCGGACTCTTCGTCTCCTTCATCGCCTTCTTTGTGGTCTCGTTCATGGCGCGGCTCCTCGATATCCCCTTCGAGCTCGACTTCTCAACGATTGTCGATCTCATGTCCGAGATCTTCGACTCTCTCAGTGCCAGTTAATGTGTGCAATGTAAAAGACCGGTTCCCCGGTCTTTTATGGTCATATGGAATCTCCTCTTAACGAACTCGCTTCCTCAGAGCAACAGTTGGCGCGAGAGCAGCTATGCTTGATCCGAGAAGGAAAAGAAGGTCGAGAGGAGCTCCAGCAGGCGGCAGTGTTGAAACGACACTGATGCGGGCAGTGAAGACGCGCTGTGTGAGGGAGATGTTCTCCATGCCCTCTCCGCTGACACTCACGACGTTGAGAAGCTCAGCACCGTGCGGCGTACCTTCGGCAACACGAACAGTATAGCGCACCTGCCAATCTTCACTTGATGCAAGTGCTGGGATTGTCCAGACGATGCGGTCACCCTGCATGGCTCCAGCGTCTCCGCCCACAACCTGCATGTAGCGCAGATCGAGACGATCTTCGACCGTAAGACTCTGGATCTCGTGATCCGTGGTGTTTCGGAGATATACGGTATAGGTGATCGTCTCTCCTGGGCGCACTTCCGTACGATCAGCCGACTTCCGGAGCAGCACCGTGGCATTTTCCGTTTGCGGAGCAACGTCGGAGGCGACCGCCACTTCCGTGATGTCCACGCCCTGGTGCCCCTTCACGTTTGCGACGAACTGCACCGCCGTCCCGATCGGTGCATCGCTGCGGATGCGGAGCTTCAGACCAAGCAGACGATCACCCTTCGGACTCACAGTAAGATTGTTCCAGCGGATACCATTACCGGTCCAGGTGCCTCCTTCGGATGCGGCAACGAATTCGGTGTATTGCGGAAGCGCAGCGTCGACATCGACTTCCGTAGCAAGTTTGGTCTCGGCATTGTGGATGGCGATTTCATATTCCAGTACATCCCCCGGCATGGCGTATGCGGCACCGTCGCTTACGGCGACAGAAAACGCCGCAGGCACGACACCGCGAAAAATACTCGTGGTATCCGTACCGATCGCCTGACCAGCGTACGCACGTACTCTGAGTGCCTGAAGATCCGCCGTTCCGGTAACAATGCGCGCAGCAACTCCGTAGGAGCGGCTCTCGCCGGCACGAATGAACTGATCCGACCAGATGAGCGAACGGACATCAATCATCGGGTCTTCCGTCACCGCTTCAAGGGAAAGTTCCGCAGGAAGCTGGGTGCGCAGTTCAAAGGTCCGGTCCTGTCCTTCAGCGTTATCTACGACAA
>MFXW01000035.1 GCA_001787585.1 Candidatus Peribacteria bacterium RIFCSPHIGHO2_02_FULL_53_20 | reverse complement strand
CGGTGGATCTATCGTTGCGGCAAGCATCGAACTGGATGTCAGAGCGACCGCGAGGATCATCTGGAGAATGAGGAGGTGGAGGGGCATGCGGGGGTGGCGCTTGGACATTGTAGTGGAGGAAAAGAATTTTGGTGAGATCGTGAGGTCGTGAGATCCACTCACGACTCACCATCTCACGATGAACTGCGTAGCTGTTTCTGTTTTTCAAGGTAGAGCAGAACAGTTTCCACAAACGTTGCATGGCTCCAAACAAGGGGGGCGACAGAAAGCGGTGCGCCGGTATGGGGATTCAGTTGCTCCGGGAGAATGCCGCTCTCGGTTGCGTAGCGTGCTGCCCATTCGATGGCTACGCGGGCTTTTGCGAGATCGATTGTGTTCTTTGCCCGCGCGATGTCCCATTGGGCAGCCCAGAGTGTGGTGATGATCCATGGATTCCCTGGGACATCGTTCGATGGAGTCGCAGGAGCGTGGTAGTAGTCTCCCGTGTAGCGGGCGAAGCCGCCAATCTCCGTACGAACTTGTAAAAGATCGCGGAGCTGATCCATTGTGGAAATAACGCGTGCATCATCGACGGGAAGAACCCCGAGTTTCCAGATTGCGGCGATGCTCATGTCCGGCGTGCGGTCGCGATCCGTCGTTTCGCCGTTGCGGCGGGTGATCTTTTTGAGGAACCGTCCGGACTGCTCGTCGTAGAGATGAAACAGCAGCGCCTGTCGCACTTCATCGGCCGCTGTCTGGTAGCGCTCCGAATGCGCATGATGCCCCAGTGTGATGCAGATGCGGGCAGCGGCTTGTAATCCTGCGGCGACGCATGCCGTTGTATAGGTAAAGACTCCGCGGTGCTCTTCCCAGGGGTCGTAGCTCGGGAGCGGCAATCCCGTTTCTTCCTCGCGGAAATGGCACAGGAATTCAGCCGCCTTTTTCACAAATCCCTCATACATTTCCTGCAGGAATTCAAAATCCTGCTGCTGCGTGAAATGCTTCCACATCGCAATGAGCACGAGCGCGGTTTCATCTTCCTGGATGGGGAGTTCCGGCTCGCCATTACGGAACCATGAGTGCCAGGAGGATCCCACGGAACCGTCAGGATTGTATTTGTGGAGCAGGTAGCCGTCCGGGGTCTGTAGCCCTTTGCAGAAACGGTAGAACCGGCGCGTCACTTCCGAAAATCCTGCGGCATCGAATGCCATACAGGTAAATGCGCAATCGCGGGGCCAGACGTAGGTGTAGGTATCGCGATTGAACGCCATGATGTCCGCGTCCGCGGCTGCGACGATGCCGCCGTGGTTATCGGCGTGGATGCGCATCAGAAGCAGACTACGATGGTAGAGATCTGCAATTATGGGAGGAAGATCTCCGAAGTCCCTGCGAATTTTACTCACCCAGCTGCGCCAGTAATTGCTCGTGTGGCGTTCCAGGCGTTCGTCGCCTTCGGTGAGCGCTATCTGCTGCAGACCGACCACTTCATCGAGTGTGCGACCGAGGCAGAGATGCAGAGTGACATGCGTTTCACTATCAGGCTCCACGATGCAGGAAATGCCGACGGTGGAATCCACCGATCCCTGTTCGATCGGATTTCCGCTTAAGCTTCCGTCTTCCGCGTCCCGCCATGTTCCTTCGAGTCCGCGGTAATCTGCCTTTCCGATGCTCCACTCCGTGATGCCGCCGCTCAAGACTTTGTCTTTACTGGGGAGGACGGACTGATACATGCCCAAATCGCGTCTCGGAAGGCTGGTGACAGGATGATCAGTGATCGCAGACACGAGGAAGTACCTGGTCTGCCGGAAGTGGATGACGGAGTTTGTGAAGGGCTCGTAGAAGGCGGTATCCTTCTGCTTGTCGCCGTAGATATGCAGATCGTGATGGAAGAAAACCTTCACGGTTTTTTTCTGCCCGTCTGTTGCCGAGAGGAACCACCTGCGTACGAGAAGATTATGGACCGGATGCACGTAGTCAATCGCGCGGACAGAGAGACCGAGCCGGTCATTGCGCGCGTTGGAATCGCCGACGAGCGTATTGAAGCGATAGCGGACGTCGACGATCCAATCGGGATCCGAAATCCACGAAAATCCTTTTCCTTCTATGAAGAACCCGATGCGGTGTACGTCACCGTACGCCGTGTGATCTTCCATCCCTACGAAAGGGAAGTAGAGATCACGCATCTGCAGGCGTTCGTCAAAGGTCGCGAGGACGCAGCCGTTGCCGAGGACGAGGGAGCGAGGCATGGTTAGGATTTGGGTTCGGGTTAGGGGTCGGGAGTGGGGAGTGGGGAGTCGGGAGGTCGGGCTTCCAGCATCTGTCGCAGGTCGCAGAGAGCATGGGAGAATCTGCGATACGCTTCATACGGCGATTCGTACGGACTGAAGTACTTATGGACGTCGCCATCGCTCCAGTATTTCGTACACATGTAGTAGAAATGGTCAGAAGACTGGAGGCGGCGCCAGGTATCGATCAGCCGGAGATCATTGGTTTTCTTCACGGGTTTTTCCAGCGCGTGTAGCGCCTGAAGCGCCGCGATCTGGATAAGGTTGCCCTGCCATGCGGAGAGATCGCGCTCATGGTCCGCCCAAGACAGAAACTCATGCGCATCGAAGCATTCCGTCGGTTGCTTGATCTTGTTCCATGCGGCGATCGTTTCACTCGGGGTTCGCGTAGCAATGCCGCGCTCTTCCCAGATGCGAGGTAGTGCACGGAGAAAATCAAAAATGCCCGTATCTGCCCACTGGTGTTCGCCGAAGGTCTCGTAGTCCATGAAGAGGTTTGTGGTACATCCGCCGCTTCCCATGAGCCAGTCCGTGAAGCGATCTGCAGTCAGCGGGAATCCGATCCAACTTCTATCGGAAAAACGGAAAGCGACGTCATCGCTAAGACGGTAATTCTTCAGGAGAATTCGAATGTCTTTTTGCGCTTTGCCAAACGGTCGGAATTTCCGGATCACGCGTTCCTGAGCCGCACTTAAACGGAACTTGGGCGGCGCAAAGAGCATATTGGGACTGCGGTCACCGAGGATCCTGTCCGCGCCTTCCGCGAGGATGCCCTGAAATCCCATGAGGCGTGCGACGTGCGCGAGTTCATTGCGGAAAATGAGCTCGGTATTCCGAAAAACCTTCGGCGTCTGCCCGAAATATTCCTCGATCGTCCGTACGTGCAGTGTGACTTGCTCGAGGAATTCCGTGAGTGAGGTGAGACTCGCAAGCGAATGGTAATAGGTTTCCGCGAGGAATTCCACTTGTCCGGTCTCGGCAAGCTTGCGGAAGGATTCTAAAACGTCCTCGCCGTATTCTTTGCATTGGTCGATGAATACTCCCGAGATCGAGAAAGCGATGCGGAAATCCGGATGGGAGTTGAGCAATTCCAGGAGCACTGCATTGGCCGGCAGATAGCATTTTTCCGCGACTTTGCGGAACACGGAACGATTTTTCTCCGCATCGAAGTACTGCAGGTCCATTGTGCCGACGTCACCGATCCGCAGATCGCGGAGGCGATAGGGTTGGTGAACCTGGAAGTAGAGACAGATGGAGGGCATGAGGTTGGGTTCGGGTGAGGGTTAGGGTTCGGAATTACGTAGTGATCAGTTGTTCATAGATACTTCGCACTGTGGATGCTTGGTGTTGCCAAGTGAGGTATGTCACTGCGCGCGATGCTTCGGACTGGAGTTGCTGAGCGAGGGGTTTTTCGCGGAGGATCGTGAGAACGCAATCTGCCATCTTCTCCGTATCCCAGAAATCGACTGTGAATGCATGGTCGAGCACTTCGCGTACGCCAGATTGCTTGCTGAGGACAACGGGGGTTCCATGCGCCGCAGCTTCAAGAGCAACGAGACCAAAGGGTTCGCTCAGAGAGGGCATCACAAAGCATGCCGCGCGGCGGTAGAGTTCACTGACTTCCTTGTTTTGCACTTTTCCCGTGAAGAGTACGCAGTCCGCAAGACCCCGCTCAATGGCATAGGAGATCATTTCGGGGAGCATATCGCCGTCTCCGGCAACGCAGAATTGCACTTCGGGTTTTCTTTGATGAACGATGCTGGCCATATCCAAGAATTGCTTTGGTCCTTTCTGGAGCACGAGTCTGCCGAGGAAGAGGACCATCGGCGCGTCTTTGCGTCCATGGAGCGAATGCACGTTTGGGGCACGGAATGACGAAAGATGCTCGCTTGTGCCATTATGGACGACAACAATTTTGCTCTCCGCGATTCCATAATGTTCCGTCAGAATATTTTTCGTATAATTGCTGACTGCGATGATTCTATCTGCGGCTTCGAACCCTTTCTTCTCAAATCCATAAATCCATTCATTGGGATGGAAATTTGTCCGGTCAAGTTCCGTGGCGTGAATATGCGCTACGAGCGGCACGCGGTGATGCCGTGCTGCTCGCTTGCCCGCGCCATAGGTCATCCAGTCGTGGCAGTGCACGACGTTCGGCGTGATGTTTTTCGAAATCTGGACACTTGCCGCTGTGTACTTCTCAATCGCCCCGGCTATGTCTCCTCCGTAGATTTCGCATTCCTCGCGCGAAATATTGCCGACGCGAATGTCGTAGCTTCCGTGCGTGTCGTACGGTTGCAGCATGCTTGGCACGCTCATGGTGGATGCGGATAGGTCATCCGTGGAAAGTACGGTGACTTCCCGTTCAGCGGTTTTGTTCGCGTGCGGTAGCACGAGTGTCACCTTCACACCATTCCGAAGCAGCCCCTTCACCAGCCCCTGACATGCAACTCCGAGACCACCAAGGTGGAGCGGGGGATACTCCCATCCGAACATGAGGGAATGCAGAGACATGGATTTGTGTCGGTTTGGCTATAAATCCTATTATTTTAGCATAAATAGCGATTTTGTGGTAGTCTCAGGAGAACAAAATAATATTTTGTCTACTGCGGAATATTGTGGCTTATCAAAAACAAAAAATCGAGATCGAAATATCGGATAACGGGAAACCACTCTCATAGATGCCTGCACCGATATCTCGGTATCCCGATAACGGTTATCCGATCACGCCCTTTCCTCCTGCGTCCGCAGCACATGACCTTTTAACGCGTCAACGACAGATGTGAGATCGTCATTGACCAGCAGATGATCGAAGAGTTCGCGTCGTTGTGTGAAGAAATCGAGGTCGGCTCCGGCATTTTTCACTCGGTCGGCGATGCTTTCTTCCGTGTCCCTTCCGCGTGCACGCAAGCGATGCAAAAGTTGCGAGAGCATCGCGCGGCGGCTGCGTCCTGGCGGGAGAAGCCCACACGAAAGAATCGCGCGGCGACCGAAGGTTCGGGAGAGTCCTTGCAGAAGATGCATCTCGGTGACGACCACAGGAATGCGTCCCTCTTTCCAGATGGCAGTGATATTTTCCTTGCAGTAACCGTACATGCGGTCTTCGGTATTCGAAGGGATTTGCGTAGCTGCGGCCAAAAGTCCGCGGTCTTGGAGGGTGATGAATTCCTCATGCGATACATAGATGTACTCTCCGTCATCTCCTTTTTTTGCTTCCCTCGTGGTGAGAATGGGAACGGGCGACACGTATTCACTGAGTGCTTTGCAGAGGATGTTGTTCACGGTGGATTTGCCGACTCCCGAAGGACCGGTGAGTGCGAGAATGTAGCCTTCGAAGACGAAGTGATCTTTCACCGAAACCTGCGCGAGGGATTCGTAGGCGACTTCATAGATCCGCAGTCCCTGCGGAGTGACGCGCGCCATGCGCATCCTGGGTGCGACGCGATCGCCGATCATGGGAGCTTCTCCGAGGATGTGTCCGATCACCTGTGCGCCGCTATCCAAAGCCACAAGACCTATCCGGATGGGGGCATCGGGGAAGCCTGCTGGGGGATGACGCACCGTCGTGAAGGAGACGATGGTTCCCCCCTGCGTGCGGTCGAGCTGTGACTTTTGGTGGCGGTGGTACGACGGAGGCGTAATCATGCAATGCGGAATGATTAGGAAATCGTTTGTTCGAGGATATGGACGCAGCAGGTGGCGCCGGCACCGCCGAAGTTGTGGGCAGCTCCGTAGCGTTGCTTAGAGGCTTTCAGTTGCTTAGCGATATCACACATCTGCTTTACGCCGGTAGCTCCCACAGGGTGTCCGCAGCCTTTGAGCCCGCCGCTGAGGTTGATCGAGAGATCTGCTGATCGATTGCGGTAGAGGTGAATTCCCGTTCCGGGATCGGCAAATCCCATATCTTCGAGATTGATGATGGCAGCAATGGAGAAGCAATCGTGGAGCTCAAGGTGCGCGATATCTTCCTTTGTGATTTCCGCTTCCTCGCAGGCACGTGCAAAGGCATCGCGGGTGGATGCGAACGACGTAATGCTCGGGCGTTCCGTGAGGCTCAGCGTGTCTGTTGCGATTTGCGAAGCCTTCAAACAGATCGGATTTCTGTGTGTTCTCGAGAGAATCATTGCAGCCGCTCCATCGGTGATCGGCGAACAATCGAGAAGCCGGAGGGGATCTGCTATGAGCGAGCTTTCGGAAACCGCTTCCGGTTTCACGGCGTTGCGGAACTGCGCGAAGGGATTGCTTGCGGCGTTTTCATGATGGCGCGTGCTCACGAGGCTCAAATCCTCTCGCGTGAGACCGTACTCATGCATATAGCGCGCGGCGATCAGACCGAATATTCCGGGGAAGGTCAGCCCCGAAGGAGCATCCAGCTCGGCGTCGCCAGCACCCATCAGCGCTGCTGCAACGTGTGCTGGATCGCTGTCCGTCATTTTCTCTGCGCCAATAACAAGCACCGTTTCCGCACGTTTGCTTTCGAGAAGTGCGCAGGCGGTGTGTACCGCAACGGAGCCTGAAGCGCACGCTGCCTCTACGCGGAGTGCCGGAGGACGGTGGGGAAGCATTGCGGACGTCATTGCGCCAAGCTGCGCTTGTCCGGAAAGCGTTTCGCCGAGCATGTTGCCGATGACGATTGCATCGATAGATAGCGGAGAAATTTTCGCATCGGCAATAGCAGCACTCATCGCTTCTGAAAGAAGATCCTTGAGCGACTTCTGCCACCATTCTCCGAATTTCGTCTGGCCGTGTCCTGAGAGGAAGAGTTCTCCGTTCATTCCGGGGCAGTGTATGGGAAATAGGGCGTAGGGGGTAGGGCGTAGGGCATTGGTTTTTTATGAATGCAACCTCTTACATTTTCTGCACATATTCCCCATAACTCAGATATTTCGGCATTCTCTCGTCTTTGGGAAGCTCTTTGCCATCCCGGAGCATTGTCAGAATGAATGCATCTGACCCTGCTCCCGATCCATAGGAGACGAGCAGGAGTCGCTGTCCCTTCTTTGCGTGTTCGAGCGTGTATGTGA
>MFXW01000034.1 GCA_001787585.1 Candidatus Peribacteria bacterium RIFCSPHIGHO2_02_FULL_53_20 | reverse complement strand
CCGATAGAGCGTCTCTCTGTCGCTGAGACCGTGCCACTTCTCCGGCGGCTGTCGGAGCGTTTTACTGAGCATTGTCCATTCCTTTACCAGAACCGTCGGCTCGCCTTTCTGTGTCGTAAAGCGTTCACCACTGACTCCGATGAAATCCCCGAGATCGATCAATTTGATCATCCTCTTATATTCCTCCGCTCCCATTATTTCTTCGCGAAAGGAAATCTGCAGCCGACCAGTGTGATCCTGGAGAGTTGCAAAGGTCAGCTTTCCCATGTCGCGGAAGAGCACGACGCGACCTGCAACGCGTATCGCCGTATCATCGTGAGCTTTGCCTCCTTCTATAAGGGTATGGGTCCGCTCGAACTTCGCCGCGTACGGCTGGAGACCGTGAGCGCGGAGATCTTCGACTTTCTTGAGACGGAAGGGATCCATGTCTTCAGGATAGCGTCTCAGTAGACTTGAGGAAACCGTGCTTTGTGTCTTGCCAAGTTCTCTTCGGGGGATACACTTCCGCTCCATGGCTGATTTTCTGAGCACTCGTGATATGGGCAGCGATATTGTCGAAAGACTCGCAGAGGGCGATACATCCTCAGCGAACGTCGATTTTATCATGGAGAAGCTTGAGCGTGCCTTGCCATGTATGAGCAATGACATGGATGTGGTTCAAAATTCGATCAAGACAGCATTGTCAAGGGCACGAGGTGTCGGAGAGAAGATAACCGGGGTCAGGCGGGAAATTGAAAGGGCGGTTTTCCAGAAGCATCTCTTGCCTCTCTTTTCTGTGCTCTCCATGCCCTCTGTAGAGACGGCGATGTTCGATCGACCGCAGCGAACGTCGTTCCTCGCGCTTCGGTATCAGAAAAAAGGACGGGAAGGTGTAGCGGCTCAACTACAGAAAGATGGAGCCGAATTTGAAGAGATTCCGTGGTGCAGTGATGGAGTATCTATCGCTCAGGTTCCCATCCGGTTTCCTTGGGGGGCGTACAAGTCCAGTGTGAAGTATCCAAATGCGAATCCTTCGGTATATGAGAGTGACGCCACCAGAATGATTCCCTCTGTTCTTGCCACAGCGCACATTCACGGACACGCCGATGTGCTGGATATGTGCGCCGCTCTCGGGGGAATATCCATCGGATTGCTCAATGCCCTGTCGACGCACGGTGGTCATCTGATCTCCAATGATAGAGATACGCGACGCGCTGCAGGACTACAGAACATATTGGAGGTACATCATGCTCGCGAATCTGGAGCGAAAAACACCGTCATGAATTGTGATGCAGAACATCTGGTGATGAGATACCCAGAGCAATTTGATGCAATCTCCTGCGATCCGAGTAGCAGCGGTCTCGCCAATCTCGGACGTGACAAAGGACCTTGGGATATTTCCTCATCCGAGCGCATTGCCAGATGTGCCCTTGAACAGCGTCGGCTTCTCCAAGGTGCAATCCATGCGCTTAAAGTCAACGGTCGTGCCGTTTACTCTGTAGAAACGTTCACTGTGGAGGAATGTGAGAGGGTGGTGAGCGATGTGCTGCAGCATTTTCGCGGAGCGGTTCGCGCTCTAGATCCTATGAGAGACATCTCTGGAACGGGTCATTGGGATCTTGAGCCGGCTCTCCAACTTTCGGAGAAGGTGCAAGATCATTTGTGTATGGAACACTTTCCCGCGCTGCGGCTGAGCCCCGAAATATTTGGGGGACGGTCGCGTGGTGGGTTTGTGGCATGCATCGAAAAAACAGCATCGACGTGATAGAGCGTCATGGCATTTTGGAAAAAGCGTGATTCCTCCGAAAAATCCATTGACGTTACGGCTTCTCCTCCCCACAATGCCCGCGCTTACGTTCCAGCCCGGTGTTGTGTATCAACTAACCCGGCCCAATGAACCTCCAAGCCTATGTCTGGACTCATCGCCCGCAAACTCGGCATGTCTCGCGTGTTCCTCGATGGAGCTGCAGTTCCGGTGACCTACCTCAAAGTGGAGCCCAATATTATCGTGCGTCTCAAAAATAAGGAGAAAGACGGTTATAACGCCGTTATTCTTGGTATCGGAAAGAAGATCGTTCGTACAAGAAAAGGGAATGAGCTTCAGAAATTCAGGTTTCTTAAAGAGTGGCGCGTGGATTCCCTCGAAGGACTCACGATCGGTTCTACCCTTGCTGTGGAAACCATTCCCGAGGCTTCCCTTGTCACCGTCACCGCAATGAGTAAAGGAAAAGGATTCCAGGGGGTCATGAAGCGCTATCACTTCGCGGGAGGACCTGCGACCCACGGCAGCCACTTCAAGCGCGAGCCGGGGTCTGTGGGAATGAGAGAAATGCCCGGACGTATTTTTAGAGGAAAGAAAATGGCCGGTCACATGGGAAACGAACAGATTACACTGCATGCCCGCCCCGTGGTGCTGTGTGATACAGAGAAATCCGTACTCGCGGTGAGGGGGGCTGTGCCGGGACCAAATGGCGCGGCCGTGTATTTAACCATTGAATCCCCGCCCCCTAGCAAGGGTGCTGCTGATGCTAAATCCACACCCAAAGCATGAAGATCGACGTTTACTCTGCCACCGGCGCAAAGAAGGGATCTCTCGATCTTCCGGCTACACTCTTTGAAGCAGCGATCAATCAGGGATTGATGCACCAGGCAGTTGTCATGCAGCAAAGCAACCGCCGCCGCCCCATTGCCCATGCTAAAAACCGCGGTGAAGTCATAGGATCTACCAAGAAGATGTTTGCCCAAAAAGGTACGGGACGCGCGCGCCGTGGTCCGCTTCGCTCGCCATTGCTCAGAGGAGGAGGAAAAGCGTTCGGTCCCCGATCAAACCGGAATTACCACAAGGATATGCCAAAAACCATGCGTCGGGTCGCGTTGCTTTCTGCGCTCAGTGCTCAGGCAAAGAGCGGTTCGATCATGGGACTCGAAAATTACCCCGAGACCGTGAAGACGAAGGAAGCTGCTACATGTCTCGGGAAAATGCCCGTGGAACTCGGTCGCAAGATTCTCATCGTCACGCCGTCCCGTCATCGCGGTATCGCGCTTTCCACGAGGAACATTCCGAATGTGCGTGCGATCTCTGCTGCATACCTCAACCCCGAAGACGTTCTCGGCGCACGCCATATCATTTTCTTTGTGGATGCGATTGCAGAGGCAGAGAAGATCTTCGGTGGGGAGAGAGACCGGACGGAGAGGGCAGTAAAATCGCCGGTTGCCGTTGCTCCAGATAAGACGAAGAAGAAAATGACGAAGAAGACGAAAACAAATTCTGCAAAATCTTCTTCCGTTTCCGAACCCGAACCCAAACTCTAACCCTATTTCATGGACCTCTCCCGCGTCATCCTCGGCTCCATTGTCACTGAAAAGGCTGAACGCCTGAAGGCTGAGCGCAAGACGTACTCCATCAAAGTGGCGCCCGCCGCAACAAAGATCGAAGTGAAAAAAGCGCTCAAGGAGTTCTATGACATCGATGTCGCAAGTGTCCGCGTCATGCGCACGCGCGGCAAAACCAGACTCCTCGGGCAGGGCAAGGTGATGGAGAAGCGCCACCCGATCAAAAAAATGATGGTCACCCTTGCATCCGGAAGCAAAGCTCTCGATCTCACTGCCTTCACCTCTCGCTAATCATGCCTATGAAAATTTGCCGCCCAACGACTCCCGCCAGACGTCAGATGACGATCGCGGATTTCTCTGGTCTCAGCAAGAAGCGACCGGAAAAGAGCTTGTCCGGAGGAAAGCAGCGCATCTCCGGGCGGGGGAGCGGAGGCAAAGTACGCGTGCGTCATCGCGGCGGAGGACATAAGAAGCTTTTCCGGTTCATCGATTTCAAGCGCAAAGATAAAACCGGCGTGCCCGGCATCGTCGCTGCGCTTGAGTACGATCCTAACCGTTCCGCCCGCATCGCCCTCATCCATTACAACGATGGCGAGAAACGCTACATTCTGGCGCCTGACGGTTTGCAGATCGGAGAGAGCATCGTGTGCGCACCGCGCACGAAGGTAAAAGTCGGCAACTGCATGCAGCTCAAAAATATTCCGGTGGGGTACAAGATTCACAATCTGGAAATGACCCTCGGTCGCGGCGGACAGATCGTCCGTTCTGCGGGGACTGCAGCCACTCTCGTAGGTATCGACGGAGTCCATGCCATCGTCGAGCTTCCGAGCGGAGAGATCCGCCGTCTCCGCGCGGAGTGCTCCGCGACGATCGGTACCGTTTCCAATCTCGAGCACAACCTCATCACGATCGGCAAAGCCGGACGCATGCGATGGATGGGCAAAAAGCCGCAAGTGCTCGGAAAATCGATGAATGCCGTGGATCACCCGCATGGAGGAGGAGAGGGTCACAGCCCGATAGGGCTTAAGCATCCGAAGACCCCGTGGGGTAAAAACGCCATCGGCGTCAAAACCCGCCGCAAGAAGAAATCCAAAAGCCACCTCCTCCGCCCCCGTGTGAAGAAGCTTCGCAAGAAGTAAGCCATTTCCCATTCTCGACTCCCGACCTCCCCACTCCCCATCATGTCTCGTTCCATCAAAAAAGGCCCCTACGTCGACCCAAAGCTCATGGCGAAAGTCATGAAGATGATCGAGAAGAGCGAAAAGAAGATCACCAAGACATGGGCACGCGACTGCGATATTCCGCCGGAGTTTGTGGGATTTACGTTCGCGGTCCACAACGGCAAGGAATTCACGCCGGTGTATGTCACCGAGCAGATGGTCGGTCACAAGCTTGGTGAATTCTCCTGGACAACGAAGTTCAAAGGACACGGTGGCAAGATGGCTGATTCCCAGGCGAAGGGAGTTGCCGCAGCCGGAGCCGCTCCCGCAGCCGCCGGAGCTGCGCCCGCCAAAGCCGCTCCCGCTAAATAATCCTTTCCAAACCCTAACCAGAACCCTAACCCGAACCCTATGAAAGCCTCCCTCCATGCCGTTCGCATCGCTCCCAAGAAAGCAAACCTCATCTGCAAGATGATCCGCGGACTGACCGCAAGTGAAGCCATGCACGTTCTTGAGCGCACAAACAAGAAGGCAGCCCGTCTGCTCGAAGAACTCCTCCGTTCTGCGATGGCAAATGCATCCCATAATGACAAGCAGGACGCGCAGACACTCGTCATTCGCTCACTCATCGTGAATCAAGGAGAGGCTTACCACCGCGGCGTGCCGATGGCTCGTGGGCGTGTGCGACCGATGCGGAAGTTTCTGAGTCACATCGAATTAGTATTGGGACTTCCAGAGGATGAAGATGAAGCCGGAAAGGGAAAGAAGGGATTGAAGGGAAATAAGCGATCGAATGCTTCCCAAAAGGTCGATTCTGCTGTAAAAAGTGCCAAGAAATCCTCTGCTCTTGCAAAGGAGACGAAGGCTTCTTCCAAGATTTCCAAAACCTCGTAATCCCTTATTCCCCTTCAATCCCTTTTTTCCCTCGTCTATGGGTCAAAAAGTCAACGCCAACGGCTTCCGTATCGGCATCACGCATTCGTGGCCCTCAACATGGTTTGCCAAAGGGAAGAAATTCCGCGAGCTCTTCCTGCAAGACGTGTTGATCCGCCGCTATATCAACGGTCGGATGAAGGATGCCGGCATTTGCCAGATCGACATTGATCGCAACAAGAAGGTGACGGTGGTTATCCACACAAGCAAGCCTGGTGTCATCATTGGCAAGCAGGGTGCTGCCATCGAAGAACTGCGGAAGGATCTTGAACGGAGATTTACCGGCAGCTTCGAAGTGAATATCCAAGAGATCCGCAGCCCCGATACAGAGCCGATGGTCATCGCAGAAACCATCGTAGGACAGATCGAGCGACGCATGCCCTACCGCCGCGCCGCAAAAATGGCGATGGAGAAGGCGATGCAGGCGGGAGCGCTCGGCATAAAAATCGGCGTTTCCGGCCGACTCAATGGCGCAGAAATCGCGCGTTCCGATTCGTTCAAAAATGGCAACGTTCCGCTCCAGACTTTGCGTGCCAACATCGTCCTCGCGACGAAGCATGCCGCCACCAGTTACGGAACGATCGGCGTGCAGGTGTGGGTCTACAAGGGGATGGTCTTCAAGAAGGTACAACAGATGCAGTCTTCCACTCTCACTTCCAAGAACGTCGATTCGTAAAGACGTGAGATTCGCACGTCTCTATCCCTCTCTCCCATGCTCGAACCCCAGAAATTAAAACATCGCAAGCAGCACCGCAGACGTGGTGCCTTTGGAGGGATCGCTACCCGCGGTCATAGGCTTGCGTTTGGCACGATCGCCCTCAAGGCGATCACCGGAGGAGAACTCACGGCACGGCAGCTCGAAGCCTCACGCCGCGCCATGACGCACTCGGTCGCGCGCGGAGGAAAGATCTGGGTCCGCGTGTTTCCGCATAACCCCGTCACCAGAAAAGCAGCGGAAGTACCGATGGGATCTGGAAAGGGATCTGTTGAATACTTCGCCACGATCATCAAGCGTGGAACCATCCTCTTTGAAATGGGCGGTCTTCCCGAAGAAGCCGCACGCGAAGCTCTGCGTCTTGCAGCGCATAAGCTTCCGTTTAAAACCCGCATCATCACACGCGCTCTTCCTTCATAAATCCATGGCCAAACTCCCCACCATTGCCGAGATTCGCAAGATGTCTGTCGAGGATCTGCGATCCGAGGTGGCCACCGTGCGTCGCGAGGCAGCGCGCATCCGTCTGGGGGTGGAACTCAGCAAGGAGAAAGACGCGTCGCAGGTGAAGAAATTGCGAAAACATTTAGCGCAAATTCTCACGGTTCTTCAGGAGAAGAGTGCTACACTCTCCCCTCATTCATGAGAACCAAACAAGGTGTCATCACTTCGGCAAAGTTGCAGCGCACGGTCACCGTGACGGTGCATCGCCATGTGTTCCACACGCTCTACAAAAAGCGGTTTCGCCGGAGCAAAAATTTTCTTGTGGATACAGGGGATTTCACCGATCTCGCCGCGGGCGATCTTGTGGAAATCACGGAGTGCCGTCCCTTAAGCAAGCTCAAGAGGTTTCGCATCACGGAGGTTATCAAGCGCGCGCCGCGTGTGAGTGAGATTGCCGAAGAAGCACACATTGAAGGTGTCATGCGTCACCGCAAGAAGCCCGCTGAAGAAGCTGAAGTTTCTCTGCCCTCTGCCAAATGATTCAGCAACAATCCATGCTCATCGTTGCCGATAATACAGGCGCCAAGACCGCCATGTGCATCAAGGTGCTCGGCGGTACACGCCGGCGCTACGCCGGTATCGGTGATGTGATCGTGATTGCGGTGAAAACGGCAACGGCCAGAGGCACCGTGCGCAAGAAGGCGATCGAACAGGCAGTGATCGTGCGCACTCGTCAGGCGACGCGCCGCAAGGACGGAAGCGCCGTGCGCTTTGACGACAATGCCTGCGTGATCATTCAGAAGGA
>MFXW01000033.1 GCA_001787585.1 Candidatus Peribacteria bacterium RIFCSPHIGHO2_02_FULL_53_20 | reverse complement strand
TCGCGATACCGGTAAAGGGTAGATCGAGATCTTGGAGGAGACGACCGAGGATGTCTGTGATGAGGGCGGAGTCCATGAGTTGAAGAAAGGATAATGGGGATGGCGTTGTGAAACAACTTGTCGATGAGGAAACCAAAAAAGAAGCCCCCTTACGGAGGCTTCTTCATTTTCAGAATCAAACGTCGATTAGCGGACAGCGTCCTTGAGCGTCTTTCCAGCCTTGAAGGACGGAACCTTCATCGCAGGGATAGAAATCCTCTGCGTCGGGTTCCTCGGGTTTACCCCCACGCGTGCAGCACGCTTTGAAATCTTGAATGTTCCAAAGCCCGTGAGCGTGACGTGGTTCCCTTTCTTCAATTCCTTCGTCACGAGTGTGGTCAGAGCCTCGAGGGCGGAAGCAGAAGCGCGCTTGGTGATACCCGCGGCGTCCGCGATCATGTTAATGATATCTTGCTTGGACATGGGACAGGGAGGAAAAAAATAGATTAGCTCAAAGTCTATTATCTTCCTTCGCTGCCGCAAGCCAAAAAAACACAGTCGGCATGATTCTTTCCGCTTGGCATCGTAAGGATGGCTTGGCAAAAAGGAAATGAATGAATACGAAAAATGATCAGAAAAAGCTATGAGCTATGAGATTTAAGCTGTGAGAGAGATGTGAAACCGGTTTCGGTAGCACTATGCAGCCACCTCTCATCGCTCATAGCTTATAGCTCACAGCTTCACGGATTCTTCGTTTATCCTGCCGCCATTTCTTTGACAACCTCCGCCATCTCTCCCTAGGCTCCCGCCCGTGCCCCATCATCTTGTCATCGTCGAAAGTCCGACCAAGGCTCGGACCATCAAGCGCTTCCTCGGAAAGGACTTCGCCGTGGAGGCGAGCATGGGTCATGTGCGCGATCTTCCTGAAAGTACACTCGGTGTCGATCCCGAAGATGATTTCACACCGCAGTACGAAGTGCCCGATGGGAAGAAGACAGTCATTAAAAAACTCCAGGACATCCTCAATACGAGCGATGAACTCTGGATCGCGACTGATGAGGACCGCGAAGGAGAGGCTATCGGCTGGCATCTGGTAGAGACATTGAAGCGCAAGAAGGATCAGCCCATTCGGCGCATCGTTTTCCATGAGATCACCGAGGAGGCGATTAAGGAGGCAGCTGCTCACCCGCGGGAACTGGATCTCAAGCTCGTGGACGCTCAGCAGGCGCGGCGCATTCTTGATCGTCTCGTGGGGTATACGCTTTCCCCTTTTCTCTGGAAAAAGGTGTACCGGGGTCTCTCCGCTGGTCGCGTGCAGTCTGTCGCGGTACGGATCATTGTGGACCGCGAACGCGAGGTGAAAGCATTCAAGCCGGTCGAGTATTGGACGATCGAGGCGGCGATGGAGACCCAGAAAAAAGAAACATTCACTGCAAAACTCTCGGCAAGAGACGGGAAAAAATTTGTCCCCTCTTCCGTTGACGAATCCAACGCAGTTGTCAAAGGCGTTACGGGTCAGCCGTTCCTCGTGTCTTCCATCGAAGAAAAAGAACTGCAGCGCACTCCCCCTCCCCCGTTTACGACATCCACGCTCCAACAGGAAGCCGGTCGCAAGCTTGGATTTTCCGTGAAGCAGACGATGATGATCGCGCAGCAGCTTTACGAAGGTATGGACATTGGTCCCGGTGGTGGTCACACGGGTCTTATCACCTATATGCGTACGGATTCTGTGAACTTGAGCGAGAAGGCACTGAAGGATGCCAAGACATCAATCGAGAAGCTCTACGGTCGCGAGTATGTCCTCTCCGAGCCGCGCAAATACAAGACCAAGAGCAAAGGCGCACAGGAGGCGCATGAAGCGATCCGTCCGTCCGAGATGAGCCGCACACCTCAATCACTTTCCGACGTGCTCGATCACCAACAGCTCAAGCTCTACACACTGATCTGGAACCGCACCGTGGCGTCGCAGATGGCAGGAGCACAGCTCAAGCGCATCGGTGCGGATATCGCGGTCGCGAACTATACGTTCCGCGCCACCGGGCAGACGGTGCTCTTCGATGGATTCCTCCGCCTCTACCGCGAGGACAGAGACGAGCCGGAGAATACAAAGGCTGCTGAGGAGGAGGATGATTCAGAAAAGATCCTCCCTCCTCTCTCCAAAGGTCAGTCACTCGACTGCTCAGAAATTATTCCCGAACAGCATTTTACAAAGGCGCCTCCGCGCTACACCGAAGCGAGTCTCGTAAAAAAACTTGAGGAAGAAGGCATCGGTCGTCCGAGTACGTACGCGCCAACAATCTCCACCATCCAGCAGCGCGGGTATATCAAAAAGGAAGGTCGCCAGCTGATTCCGGAGGATGTAGCACTCACCGTCACGGATCTTCTTACGGAGCACTTTTCAGACATTGTGAGTCTCACCTTCACGGCGCAAATGGAGCAGTCTCTCGATGATATCGCGGAGGGCGACAAAGATTGGAGGAAGTTTCTGAGCTCCTTCTATAAGCCTTTTAAGACTCTGCTCGATCAGAAAGCGAAGGAGATCTCCCGCGACGATGTTCTCAAGGAGCGCATTCTCGGGGATGACCCAGCAACCGGTCTTCCTGTGCTTGTGCGAACGGGAAGATTCGGACCGTATGTACAGATTGGGAGGGCGGAAGATATTGCAGCCGCAGCACCACCTGTCGAATCAGCCTCATCAGAAGTTGCTCCTAAGAAAAAGGGCGCAAAGACACAAGGGCGCAAGGGCACAAAGCAGCCGAAAGTGAAGAAGCCGAAGCCCAAAAGCGCCTCGATTCCGAAGCATCTAGACAAGGAGACTATCACGCTGGGACAAGCACTCGGTCTCCTCAGTTTCCCGCGGATTCTTGGGATTCATGATGGCAATCCTATGGAAGTGAATGTCGGCCGCTTCGGTCCGTATATTCGTTGCGGAGTGGCGACCGTCTCTATCCGCGAAGGCGATCCGGTGACGATCAATCTGGAGGAAGCCATAGCACTTCTGGCAAATGCCAAAGAACAGCGGGCAAAGGCAGCCGAGCCATTGCGATCCCTAGGCAATGATCCTGCAACCAACTCCATTATTCTCGTAAAGACCGGCCGCTACGGTCCGTATGTCACCGATGGCAAAACGAATGTATCGCTGCCGAAGAGATTCACGCCGGAGACCATTACCACCGATCAAGCTGCAGAAATCCTTGCCAAAAAGCGCGCCGCGCCGCCGCGGAAATGGGGGAAGAGGAAATGATGGTTTGTACGCGTTCAACATGCACCGTAGAGACGCAACGCTGTTGCGTCTCCCTAGAATCATCCATTCTTCCAAGATTGTGCATTCTTCAATCACCTTTTCCCATGGTATGCCATGACCGGAGACGCAACAGCGTTGCGTCTCTATCGCAAGCGCGTTTTGGGTTTGCCTATGCATTGATCACCCAATGATGAGGCATGCGTAGGCATGATGGATAACCGGAGACGCACCAAATGTGCGTCTCTACGGAGGATGTTCATGATGATCATCATGCATATATCCATAAATGAGGAGGGAATGCATACGCATGATCACTCTTTCCACAAAAATTCCTTTGATTAGGGCTCAAAAAAATGAAAAACGACCGATCACGGAAATTATTTTGCATATACAGATCATCCTCATGCCCTATGCACGCATACGCACATGACTACGCATCCACTCCCCTCCTCTGTCGAGAGAAGATCATTGATTGATTATGCATGATCATTATCATGAGGATGATCTGATCATCCTTCTCTGAGTACCATGCACGATTCTACCGCAACAGCTAGGGCTCCCTTTATTTCCATTAAGGATGCTTCCATCCGCTACCAGAAGGCGGAGATCACCATCCGGCGGTTTGTCCGGTCTGTATTGGAGCAGGAGAAGAACGCAGATCGGCAATTGGTGTATCCACTTCCGAGCGATGCAGTGAAGCTCAAAAAATCAAAGAAGCCTTTTGCCTACACCATCAGTGAAGACCTCCTGAAGCGTCACTATGGCGAAGTGGGAGCAAGCGCTGCCACAAGTGGTTCTTCACATGGTTCCTACGTGCACCTTCTTGAGCGTACCAATCTGAATCTCGGCGATCAGCTGAAGGTGAAAGACGAGCAGATCCGCGTCCTTGCACAGGCAATCGACGATCTCTCCGAGCGTCAGCGCGAGACGAATGTGCTCATGAGGGGATTGCAGGAGCGGTTTTTACTGAGTGGACCCACAGATGCAGTAGTGGAAGGGGAGGTGGCGCAAGAGGGGAAGAAGCCGATGAGAGGAAGCAAGAAAAATAAGGAATTGAAGGGAAAGAAATCCGCGAAGAAGGGGAGTTGGTGGAAGTTGTGGTAGTGGGTTTGGAAATGCGTGATTCTTATTCCAATGCGAATGCTCTAAGCTTTTCGCATGATGCTCGATCTCGGCATTGCGATTCTTGTATTTGTTTACGAGTCTTTGGTACTTCTTGGGGCGGGTGTGCTCACAGGAAGGCTTATCGCTATATGTATGGGTCGCTTCATTCCGCAAAACTCCCATCTGCTCCTTGGTTTTGCCATTTTTCCAGTTCTGGTGACGTGGGGCGGTTACATAGGCATATGGCAGCTTCCGGCAGTCACAGAAATAGTTGGCATCATATGTGTTATTGCGGCGATGTACGCGCTCTTGAAGAGCGCAGGCAACATTGTATGGACTGATCTATGCGCTGAGGGTAGCTGGTACATTGTTCCAGCGATCGTTTTGATCATGCTTTTCTGGATGAAATCGGGCTATTTACTAGCCGGTCACAGCCATGCAGACGAGGGGCGCAGTATTCTGTTTGTATCCACTTTTGCGCATAGCGCACTGAAGCCAGCATATCTCTTCGATATTAGTATGCCGGTGGCCTATCCATACTATTTATTTCAAAGTGCTGCTTTTGCATATCGATCCGTTGGCGGATTTCTGTATCCGACGATTCCACTATTTGCGGCGACACTTTTCGCAGTTTTTTTCTCGTTCCGTGCCATGCATCTGGCAGCACGTGAATTGTTCGGTGAGAAGGGGAATCGTCTATTTGTTGTTGCCATGGTGATTTTGGTGTTTTCGAGTCTCCAAGCGTACGGTCGCTTTCTCGGGAAAGAGATGCCGTACCTTTTTTCCCTTACCGTGAATCCAATTAATGAGTATTGGCATGCCGGGTATCACTATATCTTGGGTATAAGCCTAGCAGTTCTTGGTGTCGCCCATTTGTGGACATTCATGCTGAAATTCGCACGTGACTCATGGAGAATGTTCGTGCTTTGCATATGTCTCGCATTTGGATACGCCGGGATTCCCATTCTTTGGATGATTGCGGGAATCTTTTGTTTGCTCGGATTATTTCTCATACACAATCGCATGAATGCAGTGGGATTTTTTCTTAAGGAAATGCCATTTTCATTACTTATTTGGTCTGGAATTTTGCTACAGCAAATCTTTAATTTTCTTCCTCGTGTTGTTCCTCAATTCTCCTTTTCCATGCCGCATCCTTGGTATCTGCGTGATGTGCAAATTCTCATTGCGTACACAGGAGAATCTTTTCTTTGGCTGAAGCAACTGCTCTTGGGTCATTTGATGATTATCCGTGGAGCGGGCATCTTTGTTTTTATAAGCTTGCCTATCAGCGTGGTCACCTTTTTTCGCTACGTGCGATCTTTTACATCTGCTCCTCCTATTTTCCCCTTTAGCGTCATCATCACGACAGCCATTCTTATTCTTACATGCACTACGAGTATCACATCGGATTGGTTTTCCCGTGGATTTATCGGAACGATTATCGTCGGATCATTTGTTACGGCATATGCACTTCTCCCCTTCATTTTTACAAAAAAATATGCGGTTTTTTTCGCGATTATCGCGGTTCCGCTATTTATCCTTCATGGAATTTCTTTTATTCTTGAGTATAGACAACCTCATTTCCACCCACAACTCCCGCACGTGCGCGCATGGAATCAATATCCACTAGAAACAACGTTTTACAGTAAGCAATTTAAGGATAAGGAGAATCAGATTTTATTTGCCGGTCGCCATATCATAACCATGCCACCAGCACCGTTTTTCGCATATTTTCTTCACCCGGATACCTATCACAAGCTTGGTACGAAGGTGCAGTTTACTCCATGCAAGAGGACGTGGTTCGGAAGCAATACTCCGCTAGGAAGTTATGTGAATATTGATACAGAGACTCCGAAAGTTGTGCACTGCACGTCTGTACGTTAGTGAGAGATGTCTACGAGAATTTGGCAGGCGCGGCAGGAATAAAAATGGGAGTTGGTGGAGGTTTTGGTAGGGCATTGCTGGAAGACCGGTGACTGGAATTTGGTCTATTGCGAGACCTAGGGGTCGGGTGACGGTGGTACAAGACTGGGCGCCGGTTGCATAAGTCGTTGAAGGTCATATCGTGCCTGATCTTTTATGCGTCTGCGGTCTGCTTGCTCAAGGGTGAAACGGATATCTTCGGGTCCGGAAAATCTCATCAGGAAGCGATCACGCAGACCTATGACAGATGGAGCGCTATCAAATATTCCAACAATATCACCTGTTTTGACATCTTCTATGCGACTGCCTGACATACCGATCAAATCCTCCTGTTGCATATCATGCACATCGATGACCAGCGCGAGCTTTCCCGCGCATGTTGTACACTTTGCATCTCCGTTGATGCATTGCTCAATGAGAAAAGGTTTGCCTTCAATCTGATAGAGCTGTGATCCCATTCCGCGGATACGGACTGTTCTTTTGAGAAGATCAGCACTCGTCATGTCTTTGCTGACAGACACAAAGGGCAAATCGTATGGATCTCTTTGGCAACGTGCGATGATTTCTCCCGGCGCTACCGCAATATCGCGATGACCATTCATGGTCATCAATTCCTCGAAGGGGTTTGAAGCTCCTTCGAGAACATGCTTATTGGAAATGACATAGGGATGCCCATTGTGTTCCGTGATAAAGCCGGAAGCCTCACCTGGACTAATATCTGAAGCATCAGCATCCGAAAATTCTGCGGGGTGTTTTCTGCGTTCCTGCCTTCGCTGCTCAATCCATCCGTTGTCCCTCATATGCCAGATGGTTTCCGCACGCGTAACGCCGCTTTCCTGAATGGCAATGATGAGAGACGCATCATCCTCTTGGGGGCTATGCAGAACATGCACCTCAGCGGTGGGGTGTGCTTGCAGTAGGCGAACCATTTCCCCATTGAGAAGGGCAAGGTCTTCTTCGTCACTATCATGCTCTTGCTTGTGCGTGTTCTGATCGTGCCTACCCCAAACCAGCAGCACGACGGATGAAGCAACGGTGGCGGTGATCCACTGCCGACGTGTAGGTCTGAAAGTCTTTCTTTGTGAAGCCGCATCCGACATTTCGGTTGATTGTCCCATGGAGGAAAACGGTATGC
>MFXW01000032.1 GCA_001787585.1 Candidatus Peribacteria bacterium RIFCSPHIGHO2_02_FULL_53_20 | reverse complement strand
GAAGGTCCGTTTGCGACTGATCATTGAAATCATCGAAGCGAAGAGAAAATACTCTCTCGCTCAAAGAAAAGCAGAAACCTGCTCTGCTCCCGTTGGAGACGTAGCAGAAGGCTGGAAGTCTTCTGGCAGAGACAGGAAGGAGTGCGAGCTATGGCTCGGAAAATTGTACGTCGTGGTTATGGTTGCGGTCGACGAGGCCTCAGAGGCCTCAAAATGGGTGGTATCCGCCCCAAGAGGGCACCACACCCAGTTCGCAGATAACCGCGAACTACGTGCACATCTCCACTCCTGCCGCGGTCATTCCTTGTGACTGCACCCCGCTCCGGGTCGACATCATGTCGACCCGGAGTATCTCAGATCAGGTTTCTTCTCGTTCTTTCCCATCATCACTTCGCCCCAAACGATCTGTCCTGACTGCGCCTCGCGGTCAGCAACAGAAGGGGAAGCATGTGCTGCCATTCATGCAGCATGTGTTGGGGTTTCTCCGGAGACCCCACCCCTCTTTCAGGATAGATCGTTTGTAGCCATTTCCCCCATTTTTTATGGCTTTACGATCACATGATGTACAACCACTCGATGCTGCATCGGCATGGGGTAAATTAGAGCGCCAAACAGATGCAGTCCTTCTGTGTCTCGATAGTGCAAGGCAACATCTCCAATTGACATTGGATGGTCGTATTTCTGTGGAAAATGGAGATGAAAGATTATTACAGCGGATAGATCCATTGCATTGGGGCCCTTCTGCGGATTCTTCACCCGCATTGGATGTGGCTTAGCTAAGGTGCTGAGGTAATGTGTCGGAGTGTATGATTGCCATCAATCTCAAAATTGCAGCAGCATTCCGCCAAATCGCCGCGCTTCTCGAGGCAGGTGCAGGCATGAAAGATAAGAATGTAGCGTTTAAAATTCGCGCCTATCTTCGCGCTGCAAAAACCATTGAAGAATTGCCGAAAGATGTGAGCACATACGGAGGCATAAAGGATCTCCAGGAACTGCCTGGCATCGGCGAGGCGACAGCAAAGAAGATCGTGGAGTACCTGGAAACTGGTAACATTGAGGCTCTGGAGAAGCTGCGGCGTGCAAGTGGGGGAGTGAGTGCAGAGCTGATGGGCATCGAGAATCTCGGACCGAAGCGCGCAATGCTTATACAAAAAGAACTCGGCATCACCACGGTTCCGGAGCTGATTACGGCTGCCAAAGCCGGAAAACTGAGGACTCTTCCGCGCTTTTCCGAGGTCATCGAAAAGAAAATTCTCGAGAGTGCTGGGCGGTCCAAGGAACGTTCCACGCGTTTCCCCAGAGAGAGTGTGGAAGAAGATGTGGAGATATTGCTCGGTGCGCTACGGAAGGTGACGGGCGTGGAACGTGCAGAGGCAGCCGGGTCGTATCGCCGCAAGCAGGCGACGGTTGGGGATATCGATATCCTTGTTGTTACGCGTTCGGCAGCTGCGGTCTCGGCAGCCATCTCCAAACTGCCGTTTGTCCGCAATGTGGTTGCGCAGGGGGATAAGAAGTTATCATTCGATCTGCTGTCGGGACTTCGCGTCGATGTCCGATTTGTATCAAAGAATCAATGGGGTTCGGCATTGCTCTACTTCACAGGATCTAAAGAACACAATATCGCCATGCGCATCGTCGCGATCAAAAAAGGCTGGAAGCTGAGCGAGTATGGGTTGTTCGACGCAAAGGGGAAGGTGATTGCCTCGAAAGAGGAGAGGGATATTTATGGGAAGTTGGAGTTAGTTTATAGAGAACCGTGGGAGAGAGTGGGGGAATTGAGATAAGAGCACCCCTACTGAGGTGCGGTCAGTGGAGTGTTAGCAGCTTTAGGTAGCAGGTCCAGTTGTCGTTGTATTTCAGCGGTAAATTCTTTGAGTCCTGGTACATCACCCAACATTTCTTCCGCTTCGTGAGGGAGCCTTGAATCAAATCTTCGCATAGCGCTGGCAAGCAATCCGGAGGCACTTTGGGTTCCATGCTTTACGGATATTAATCCCATCGCAGTATTGGAAAATTGCAAAAGCAAATTTCCGGCGGTACCTGTGTGCTGTTCATCAACACCGAGTGCCACCAGGACATGCGGGATCTCATCTCTTGCAACGTCCATATTGGGGTTATTCACCATAGTGATCCAGTCGATCAAAATTAACATCCTTGCACAAGAAGAAAATACGCTATTCAGATTTATAACGATGGCGGAGAGGGGGGGATTCGAACCCCCGAGACCCTTTCAGGTCTACGCGCTTTCCAAGCGCGCGCACTAGACCACTATGCGACCTCTCCGTGGGGGGAACTGTAACAAAAATTTTGTATTACGCATTACGAATTCTCTATGTAATCACCATCAGCCGCACTGCGGGGGAGCGGCTAAGTGATATTTGTACATTCGGCTACTTCTTCTCGTGACCGCACGTGTAGCACAGCATCTTCGCGCAGAATGCGATATTGATCGCGAAGGCGAGGAGCGCGAGGGAAGCGCCGCTTCCGCCAAAGACTATTCCGCTACTTGTGAGGTGCGTGTTTACCACACCCATCATCGCCGCGAGGGATGTGAGTAGGAGTAGGAAGGTCACAAGACCGCAGAAAACGGAGCATGCGCTCGAGGAGCCGATGGTGTTCTTCTTTCTAAGGAGAGTCATAGTGGAGGGAATCGTAGCGCGGACGGGCAAGGGGTGCAATTGGCAGTACACTCCTATACTTATCTGCTGATACACTTCTCCCGATGAAGCTCTCTCTGCACTGGCTTTCGGATTACGTCGCTTTCGAGATCAAGGATCCGGAAGAGATCGCGCGGCGGCTTACGGCGCATGTGGGCGAGGTCGATGAGGTCGAAATCCAGGGAAAGTATTTGAAGGATTGCTGCGTGGGGAGAGTACGCAATCTTCGCAAGCACCCGAATGCGGAAAAGCTCAATCTCTGCGAAGTCGAGACGGACAAGGGAGTAAAAAACATTGTTTGCGGCGGGACGAATTTACGCGAAGGCATGCTTGTGGCATTCGCTCACGTGGGTGCGACAGTTCGCCACGGAGACGAGGAGATTGTGCTCAAGGAGGCGAAGATCCGCGGAGAGAAGAGCGAAGGGATGATCTGTGCTGCAGAGGAACTGGAACTTGATGCAGTGTTTCCGTCGAGGAAAGAGGAGGGAGAAAGACCTGTAGTCGAATTAAAAATTGAAAATGAAAAATTGAAAATTGGTACTCCATTGAGAGAAGCATTAGGAATGGACGATGTCATTTTCCATATCGATAACCATGCAATAACGCATCGAGCAGATTTATTTTCGCACATTGGATTTGCGCGGGAGTGCATTGCGATAGGGATTGCGAAGTGGAAGCCCGACTTTGCCCCAACGGGGCTACGCCGAGGTCCGGGGTTGCATTTTTCCAAGCACGCATTACCTTTTAAATTTCTTGTTGCAGAGAAAGAACTGATGCCGCGGTACTGTGCATGTGTCATCGAAGTCGATAGCCTCGGCGAAACGCCCGAGTGGATGAAAAAGCGTCTGCAGGCCGTAGGGTGGCGGTCGATCAGCCTGCCAGTCGATATCACTAACTTCGTAGCGAGCGAAGTCGGTGTGCCACTCCACAGCTTTGATCTGGATGATCTCCAGGGCGACGTGCACATGCGCAAGGCAAAAGAAGGAGAGAAGATCGTCACGCTCGATGGTAAAGAGTGGAAGCTGCCGGCGGGCGCGCTTATCCTCAGTGATGACGAAGGGGTCTTCGACATGCTCGGCATCATGGGCGGACTCCGGAGTTCCACGAAGCCCTCGACCCGGCGGATTTATCTGCACAGCGCATCACTTGATCCGGTTTCCATCCGCGCTACGGTCATCGCGACCGGTCACCGAACCGATGCGGCGACGGTGTACGAAAAAAGCGTGCCGCACATCACGACCGAACAAGGATTCCTCCGTGCACTGGAGTTATTGCTGGAGCTTGCTCCGGGAGCGCGCGTTGCATCCAAACTGGAATCTGTCGGCGATAATGGAGCTGCGAAACCCATTGGTTTTTCCGTTGCGTATTGTGAGGGGAGACTGGGTGTGGCGATTCCGGAGAAGGCTATTGTGAAAATTTTTGAAGATCTGGGGTGCTCTGTTGAGAAGGGCGCAAGAACCAATCCTTCGATAAAGCTCAGGACAGGGGGCACAGGGGCACAAGAGGATTCTCCCATGTTGGTCACACCACCTCTATGGCGATTAAAAGATCTAAAAGGCGCACATGATCTCGCCGAGGAAGTCGGCCGGATCTACGGCTACGATAAGATTCCCGTCACGCTTCCCGAAGGATCCATCACTCCCCCAGCTCGCGATCATCGCATCCATCATCTGCGCGATGCATTGGGTGCACTCGGATATAACGAACTGTTGCCGCTTTCTTTGATCAGTCCGGACTTGGTGAAGAAGTGCAATATTGATCCGGAGCGGTGCGTGCGGGTAGGCAATCCCATCGGTGAAGAAGTTAGCCTTCTCCAGCCATGCGTGATGCCGCAGCTTCTGGAGCATGCGTCGCGCAATATGCTTTTCATCGACGATGCGCTCAAAACATTCCACTGGGGCAATATCTTTACCCCCAACGGTCAGGTGCTGGCTTTCGGAGCGCTGCTGGGGAGCCGCATCGAGACAACTCCTGCAACCGAACCGTTCCTTCGCCTCAAGCGAGATATCGTCACGGCGCTCGACCACGCGGGATACGCAGCGGATCTAGAGCCAAGCAAAGGACAACTGAATGCCGTCGCGCATCCGGGTCGCAGTGCTTCCATCACCATTGCGGGAAAGGAAGTGGGCTCTTTGTTTGAAGTGCTTCCCGCTGTACGTGAGCGCTTTGATCTGCCGCATCGGACCGCCGCTGTGACGATCAACCTTGATGCGCTTTTCGCGATTGCTCCGAGTCAGCGCCATGCCAGGTCGGTGCCGGCATATCCGGCAATTACCTACGATGTGACAATGACGCTAGATCGTTCCAAGGCATTACAGAAGATTCTCGCAAAGATCCGCACATCTTCACTTCTGCTGGAATCTGTCCATGTTGCCGATATCTATAGTGGAAAGCCTCTAGCGAAAGATCAATATAATGTGACGGTGCGGTGTACGTATCGCAGTCCAGAGCGGACGTTGACGGAGGAAGAGGTGAAGAAGGAGCATGACAAAGTATTAAGTATTACGTATTAGGTATTAAGTATGAGGCTTCACGCGAATGATAGATTCATACTTAATACCTAATACGTAATACTTTATACTTACAATCCCATGTCCATTGTTACCAAAACCGGCGATACAGGAATGACAGGACTCTACGGTTCTGGGCGGGTTTCCAAAGCCCATCCCCGCATCGAAGCCTATGGCACCGTCGATGAATTGAATACAGTGCTGGGTGTTGTACTTGCGGAACTGGATCTGCCCATGGTTATTCGCGGGCAACTGACAGCGGCGCAAAACGCATTGTTCATCGTCGGCAGCGATCTGGCGACGCCCGATGCTTCCATTGCTGTTCCGCGGGTACTTCCGGAGCATACAGCTGCAGTAGAACGATGGATTACGGCATTGGAAAAATCCCTTCCTCCACAACGCAAGTTTCTTCTGCCGAGTGGTTCCAGGACAGGAGCGCTTCTCCATCAGGCACGCAGTGTTTGTCGCCGTGCGGAGCGTTGTGTTGTATTGTTATCCGAAAAAGAAGGTATCAATACAGAGGTGCAGATGTATCTGAACCGGCTTAGTGATTATCTGTTTCTTGCGGCGCGATCAGCAAATATTTCTCACGGATGTCCGGAGACGGAAGTGGATTATGAGGGGTGGGATGCCTGAGGTACGGGCAGTATTTCCCAAAAATTCAACATCACCAGTGCCCCAAATATCACCAGCAGCGGAATCGCAATGACGATCAATTTTCCCCACGATGTACTTTCTCCATGATGCACTGTCCTATAAAAACTTGCACCGCCATACAGGATTCCCACAAGCGCCAATGGCAGATCGGCAATCTGCATCCACCAGCCGGGCGCTGCGCCACCGATACTGTTTCTCAGAAGCAGGTATCCGAGGAAATAGGTTCCTGTGAGGACAAAGAAGAGGGAGCCGGTGAAGCGTTGGAGGAAGGACGACATGGATTGGACAGAATTGTAACATAGCCGCACCCCTGCAGGGGTGCGGCTATTCGCAATGTGTAATTATTTACTTCCACTTTTTCATATTCACCACCACCCTCTTTCTTCCTTGCGCACGACGACGATTCAGGACTTTGCGTCCGTTTGCGGTGCTGCTCCTGCGAAGGAACCCATGCCTGCGTACCCGTTTTCTCCAGCGTAATTTAGCTAACATGCTGGCGTAGAGTAGCTAAAAAATGGAAAATGGAAAGTGAAAAATGGCAAAATACGCGTAATTCTCCATTCTCCATTCTCCATTCCTTATGTATTCCCTCTCCAGTCTTCCGTCCGGTCTCCCTATCCTCACTGCCACAACGGAAGGAACGGCATCTGTTACCGTATTGGTCTTTGCCGGCGCAGGATCCCGTTACGAAACGAAGAAGGATACGGGCATCGGGCACTTTCTGGAGCACATGTTTTTTAAGGGGGGGAAGAAGTTCCGCAATACCAAGGAGGTGAGCGTTGCCATCGACGGTATCGGCGGGGACTTCAATGCGTTCACGGGCAAGGAATACGCGGGGTATTATGTGAAAGTGGCTGCGACGCACGCGGATCTTGCGTGCGACGTTCTCTCTGACATGCTCGTGCATGCCACATTTCCCCAGGAGGAAATCGAAAAGGAGAGAGGGGTGATCATCGAAGAGGCCCGCATGTATGAAGACACGCCGATGTACCGCGCAGGATGGGATTTCGAGCTGCTCCTCTACGGCGACTGTCCGCTGGGCTGGGACACGATTGGCACGGAAGAAGTCATCCGCAGCGTTTCGCAGAAGGATTTCCAGAAGCACAAAGATGAGCTGTATACATCAGACAATCTGGTCATCACGTTCGGCGGAAAAATCGACCCGAAGTTGGCGTCAGAGCTCTCCAACAAATACTTCGCAAGCATCGGCGGAAAAAAATCGAAGGCATTTGTCCCACACACGAAGTTCGGCACGAAGAAAGTCTGGCTCCGCACAAAAAAAACCGAGCAATCGCACCTTGTACTCGGAGTCCCCGGGGTTTCCGCACTCGACAAGGATCACTTCAGCCACAAGCTGCTTTCCATCATCCTCGGTGGGAACATGAGCTCACGGATGTTTCTGAATATCCGCGAGGAGAAAGGACTCTGCTACTACATCTCCACAGAAACCGATAGCTACCTCGATGCCGGCTGCCTTTCCACGCGCGCAGGTGTGGATCAATCGCGTCTTCATGAAGCCATCACGCTCATTCTTCACGAATATGCCGAGTGCCGGAAGAAGGGAATCACCGGAGAAGAGCTTTCTAGAGCAAAGGAGTTCCTCAAAGGAAAGATCACCC
>MFXW01000031.1 GCA_001787585.1 Candidatus Peribacteria bacterium RIFCSPHIGHO2_02_FULL_53_20 | reverse complement strand
CTCGTCGGCTGGTTCACCTTTTCTCAGGGAAAGAAAATCAGCACGGCGCTCCAGGCAGAGATTTCTTCGAAGGAATCGAAGCTCAAGGAACTGGACAGCAAACTCAGTCAGGCACAATCCTCTTCGAGAGCCGTAGAGGCTGAAGCCCGTGCCAATGCAAAAGAGATCGTCTCGGAAGCGAAAATTGCTGCGAACGAGCTCACAAACAAGATACAGAATGAGCAAGCTCGCCTTGAGGAAAAAGAGCGCAGCATTGATGAGAAAGCGAAAACCATCGAACGGGACCGCGCCGGTCTGGAGGCGAAGCAGAAGGAAGTGGAAGAGCTTAAGACCGAGCTCGCCGAAGGCGCCAAAAAGCACCGTGCCGCCCTGGAACAAGTCAGCAAACTCTCCGAGGAAGAGGCCAAAAAACAATTATGGGAAGAATTGGAAACGGAATACTCCGGCTTCTTTGCTCGTCAGGTAAAGGCACTCCGTGAAAAAGCGGAGGGAGAAATCGAAGAGAAAGCCAAAGATCTCCTCGCTCAAGCCATGCAGCGCTACGCCTCGGAGACCGCGACGGAATCCACTTCAACAATCGTCCAACTTCCGAGCGACGACGTAAAAGGAAAGATCATCGGCAAGGAAGGCAGAAACATCACGGCATTTGAACAGGCAACAGGCGTCGACATCATCATTGATGATACCCCCGGTGCGATTGTCATTTCCGGATATGATCTGGCGCGCCGCTACGTGGCAAAACTCGCAATGGAGAAGCTCGTAAAAGACGGTCGTATCCAGCCGGCAAGGATAGAGGAAATCGTTGCGAAGATGAAGGAAGAGGTAGGCAAGATGATGCTGGAGTTTGGTCGGCGTGCCTGTGAAGAACTCAACATTCCAAACTATCCCCAAGATCTCTTAAAGATCATCGGACGGCTGCGTTTCCGCACCAGTTACGGTCAGAACATCCTCAAGCACTCCGTAGAAATGGCGCACATCGGCCGGATGCTCGCTGCGGAAATCGGCGCGGATGAACGCATCGTCGCCGAAGGATGTCTCCTGCACGACGTAGGCAAGGCGCTTGACCACGAAGTCCCCGGAACGCACGTCGAAATCGGCGTGGAGATCTGCAACCGCTTCAAGGTGCGTCCGGAAGTCATCCACTGCGTGGCAGCCCATCACGAAGATATTCCCATGGCGTCCCCCGAGGCCTTTATTGTCGCCGCCGCAGACGCCATTTCCGGAGCGCGCCCGGGAGCGCGCCGCGAATCCATCGAGTCGTACTTCAAGCGCCTAAAGGAACTCGAGGAGGTGGCAAAGAGTTTCGCCGGTGTCTCACGCGCATTTGCCATCTCCGCGGGACGCGAAGTTCGCGTGTATGTGGATACGGTGAAGATCGATGATCTGGCACAGGAGAAATTGGCAAAGGACATATCCGAGAAGATTGAAAAGGAACTCACCTACCCGGGGGTGATCAAAGTGAATGTGATTCGGGAGAGACGGATTGAGCAAATGGCGAAATAACCCCGTTTTCGTAGAGACGTGCCGTGGCACGTCTCTACCCCCAGGGGAAATCCAGTCTTATTGCAAAATCCCCTATTTTTGATATAATAACAACAACATCCATATCCCATGATCAACCGTTCACAGAAATACACAATCTCCGGGATTCTGACATTGCTCACGGTCTCCATAACTGCGGGGATCGGAAAACAGCAGGAAGGAATCCCCGCACAAGCCTCTGAGCCGAGCAGTGCTGCGGAGGACACCGAAAACCGCGACCGCGTTTTCTACCGCAACGGCGAGACCAAGTCGATCGCTCCAGAGATGGAACCGACAAGTCCACAGTTTCAACTCGAAATCGATCCCGCTCTAGACATTCCGGTTGCAGATCCGATCCTCGTTGCTCCGACGGAGCCCGTGGAAGCAGATCCGCTCCCCGAAGAGGAATTGCTGATCCAGACAGCGGGCGGACAGAATCGAGACATCGTCCCCGTACAGGCTGCCGCGACGGAATCCCTCTCCATGACGCTGATCATCGCGGCCGCTATAATCGGGATCATCCTTCTTGGTGGAATATTCTTTGGCATTCTCCGGTTCCTCAGTCGTTTCCGTCCCACGCTTTCCAAAGAAGCCATCGCGCCCCCGCCGGTTGCCGTAAGTGGACCAGAGACTTCATCGCCAAGATTGGAGAAAGCACTCGGGGTGAAAGAGTAGCCAGCTTCTAAGAAGCTACTACATGCCCTCAAACAACCGATACCTCCCTTTCTCCACCTGCAACATTCTTTCCCGTACCAGCTTCTCCGTAATCTCTCTTAGCCACGCTCGATGTATTCTCGGCGACCAGTCGATACACACGCGCTTGCCGATCGTTTCTAACGATAATCCCGCACCTGCATCACGGAGCTCTTCGATGACTTTGCCGCGGAAGATGCGGTTGGGAATGTAACGCGAACCAACAAAACGACCTGGTTCGAGCTTTGAGCTTTGAGCTGTAAGCTTTAAGCTTAACTCATAGCTCTTAGCTCTGCGCTCATAGCTAGCCTGAGTGGTTTTCATTAATTTCTTCGCGGTCAACGGACACTCTTCCCATTTCGGATTTCTTTTGGTCTGAATGATCGAGCCGAAGTCCATAAGGGCTGCATGCCAGTTCGCGGCATCTCTCTTTTCTCCTGACGATGTAACGGCGACATCCAATATTTCTCCGACCAATTGCAACAAATAGTCATCATCCTTTTTCCACGTCCCATCCGCATTCTCCGATCCGACAAATGTGCGGTGGAGAATCCTGCGAATATTCGTATCAATGCACGGCGTCGGAATATTGAATGCAAAATTACGGATGGCGGCGGCGGTGTAAGGACCGATGCCGGGGATGGAACGCAGTTCATCCATGGATGGAGGAAAGAATGAACTGTTGCAGGTTGCAAGTTGCAGATTTGTATTCGCAGCTTTGCAACTTGCAACCTGCAACCGGTCCACAATGCTCTTTGCCGCATCTCGCAATCGGAGAGCCCGCCCGTTGTACCCCATCCCCCTCCACGCAAGCAGAACCTCTCGATTAGTTGCCTGAGCAAGAGCCTGAATATGCGGTAATCTTTCGAGGAAATCTTTGAACACAATTTTTACTCGGCTCACCTGCGTTTGCTGCAACATGATCTCGGAAACAAGCACCTTATACGCACGATCAGCGGGATCGGAATCCGGAAGATCGCGCCATGGCAACTCTCTCTTATGCATCGCATACCATTGCCAAATGGTTTTCACAAATGCCTGAATGCGATCCTTGCGATCCACAAACAGAGTATATCGTTTTTTTGTTTCTTCGTTTGCTCGTGGAGGACTTTTCACTGGCTGGGCAATACTGTGCACTACGAACAAACGAAAAAACGAAGAAACGAACAAACGTTACCCCCGAAAAGGTTATGCTAAACACTCGCATGCGCCTTTTACTTTCGACTCTCTGGCAACAATTCCGCACGCTGCCGCACCTCGTGTGGGCCTACGTCGTGCTAACGCTCGGCTTGGTCGCCGTGTGGGTGGCTGATCCTCTTTTGGGACAACGTGTCATCGACAGTGTGGGGTCACTCGAAAGCGGAAAACTTCCCGAGAACTTCCTGCAACTCTTCGGCGTATGGATGGGCGTCTCCGTTGTCCTCTGTCTGATGCAGGCGCTACACAAATATCTCTGCTGGCGCATCATGAATCGGTCGTATATCCGCTTCATGCAGGAAAGCTACCGATCCGTACTGCAGATGGACGTGATCCAGCATCTGAGCCGCCGCGCCGGCGCGATCATCAAGAAAATTGATAATGCATCTGACACGCTCTGGGATCTGGGGTTCCAGATCTTTGAAGTCATCATTCCCTCCTCTATTACAGGCGTGATCTTTCTTGTTATTGCTTTCAGAGTGAATGCTCCCCTCACCGGTGGCATCGCCGTGATGCTTGCGGCATACGGAATTGCTCTCTGGTACGTGACGATGAAAGCGGAGCCATTGCAGAAGCGAGTCTCCAGACTTTGGGTCAGCGTCGTCGGCCGCGCATACGATGTGGCGACCAATATTCTCCCCGTGAAATCTTCCGCCGCTGAAGCACGGGAATTGGAGAGGATGCGCGCACTTCAGAACCGCGCCTTCAGTCTGCAAATCCGGGCAGACCGCCACTGGGCGACACTCGAAGGCATCAATATGTTCATCATTCTCCGCGCAACGATCATCGGCGGGGGGCTTGCACTGGCAGTGGGGGGACATCTCTCGCTTGGCGAACTCTTCTTCTTCCTCTTCATCGTCTTCCGCTTAGTCGCCCCGATCGAAGTCATCGGCGCATTCCTCCCAAAATGGAACGAGAAAATGGAAAAAGTGCGCATGGGGGTGCAGATCGCCTCGCTTCCCTCCATGGTGCAAAATCGTCCCGGAGCGAAAACACTTCCGAAGATCTCCGGTGCAATGGAATTCCATGATGTGTCCTTCTCCTACAGCCAAGCCGGAACGATGTCTGTGATGCATGACGATGAAATGGAAGAGGAGATGGATATCCTCCACGGTCATACGCCGGAGGAATGCAAAGACATGCATTGCCCCCATCATCCACATGTGGCGATGGAAGATGGCGAAACAACAACCGAGGAAGAGACGCGCAAGGATCCTCCGCGACGGTATGCTCTGCAGAATATTGATTTCAGTGTGAAAGCCGGAGAGCACATCGCCTTCGTCGGGCATTCAGGTTCAGGAAAATCAACACTCGCGTCACTGATCAATCGTTTCTATGACGTGACCGAAGGCGCAATCACGATTGACGGCAGCGATCTTCGCGATCTCGACATGCACTGGTGGAGGGGAAGTGTGGGCTTGGTCCTCCAAGACAACACCATGTTCAACGATTCGATCATCGAAAATATCCGCTACACGCGTGCCGATGCAACCGATGCAGAAGTCTTCGAAGCCGCCAAGCGTGCTGCTGCCCATGCATTCATCGAGCACATGCCCGAAGGCTACCGCACCGTGATCGGCGAACGCGGAATTAAACTCTCGGGAGGGGAACGCCAGCGGCTTGCAATCGCCCGAGCGATCTTGAAGAAACCCTCGATCGTCTTGCTCGATGAAGCTACAAGCGCCCTCGACTCGATCACCGAACGCAGTGTCCAGGAGGGCATCAAGGAACTCATCACTGGTCGCACCTCCTTCATCATCGCCCACCGCTTATCAACGGTGCGCAGAGTCGACCGTATCGCGATCCTCGAGGGTGGTCACCTCATCGCATTGGCACCGCATGAAGAGCTATTGAAGACGTGTCCCGTATATAAGGAGATGGTCACATTACAAAGTCATGGGCTGTTGGCGGAATAAGGAGATGGCTTGCCCTCCGAAGCTCCCCAGAGCGAAGGAGGGTGGAATTGCAATCGCATGGATTACTTGCGGAATAGAAACGGGAACATGGGTGTAGGGTGTTGGGCGTAGGGAAAATTCTGTCCTACGCTCTACGCCCTACCCCCTACTCCCCCACAAAATCTCCCAGAAAACCGTCTACAACCCACAAATTCAGTTGACGCCTAGTAAAACTCTTCCCTACACTGGCTTGGCTTTTTGCGGCTACGCGGCCGCGACCGCAATTCCCTCAAATCCTTCCCTTTCTCCCCATGGCAGACCAGAAGAAATTCGATCGCAGCAAGACGCACGTCAACGTCGGTACCATCGGTCACGTCGACCATGGGAAGACGACACTGACCGCGGCACTTTCCATGAACTTCTCACCGGAAGGAGAGAAGAAGGGATACGCCGATATCGACAATGCGCCTGAAGAAAGGGAACGCGGCATCACCATCAACACCGCGCACGTCGAGTACGAGTCCACGAAACGCCACTACGCGCACGTCGACTGTCCGGGTCACGCCGACTACGTCAAGAACATGATCACCGGTGCCGCCCAGATGGACGGAGCCATCCTCGTTGTGTCTGCAGCAGACGGACCCATGCCCCAGACCCGCGAGCACATTCTTCTCGCCCGCCAAGTCGGCGTGCCCTACATCGTCGTTTTCCTGAATAAGGTGGACATGGTCACAGATCCTGAGCTTCTCGACTTAGTCGAAGTGGAAATCCGCGAACTCCTGACAAAATACGAATTCCCGGGAGACAAGACCCCGATCATCCGCGGATCTGCTCTCAAGGCTGTAGAAGGAGACGCCGCAAACATTCAGAAACTCAAGGATCTTCTCGAAGCTCTGGATACCTACATTCCGGATCCGAAGCGCGAGACCGATAAGCCGTTCCTCATGTCCATCGAAGACGTCTTCTCCATCAAGGGACGCGGCACGGTCGCGACGGGCAGAATCGAGCAGGGTAAGGTGAAGGTCAACGAAGAAGTCGAAATCGTCGGTATCCGCGACACCCGAAAGACCGTCGTGACGGGCGTAGAAATGTTCCACAAACTTCTCGACGAAGGTATTGCCGGCGACAACGTCGGACTGCTTCTCCGTGGAATCGAGCGCGAGGATATCGAACGCGGTCAGGTGCTTGCCAAGACCGGATCGATCACTCCCCACACACAATTCGATGCCGAAGTGTATATCCTCACGAAAGAGGAAGGAGGTCGCCACACGCCGTTTTTCAAAGGATACAAGCCGCAGTTCTACATGCGCACAACGGACGTCACGGGCTCTGTGGAGCTTCCGGCCAACGTGGAAATGGTCATGCCGGGAGATAACGTGAAGTTCGTTGTCACCTTCGGCGTTCCCATTGCCTTGGATACAGGAACCCGCTTTGCTATCCGCGAAGGAGGACGCACCGTCGGTGCAGGCGTCGTCACGAAGATCTTGAAATAGATTCATCCGTACCCGTAGCGGAGACCCGCGGGTCTCCGCTACCAAGACCATCCATCATCTCCGCTCTTTCTCTCCCCCTTCCATGAATCCTCCGAAGAAGCCCGCTGCACCGAAGAAGAAGGCCGCTCCGAAGGCTAAATCAGAGGCAAAAGCTACGGTTGGGGTAAAGTCCGCAGACGCTGCAAAGAAAATGGAATCGGGAGTGAAAGGCATCCGGATCCGCCTTTCGGCGTTTGACCATATCGTCCTCGACGAAGCGGCGGCGAAGATTCTTGAAACTGCAGAGCGCTCTGGCGCGATCGTCCACGGACCGATTCCCCTTCCGACAAAGATCCGTAAATTCACCGTGAACCGCTCGACCTTCAAGCACAAAGACGCACGCGATCAGTTTGAGATGCGTACGCACCGGAGGTTGATCGATCTTGCGGAAACGACGTTCAAGACCATTGAGAGTTTGCAGAGCCTTAGCTTGCCCAGCGGGGTCGACATTGAAATCAAAATGGGTTGATTAGGTTTGGTGGGTTTTTTGGGTTTGGTGGGTTGGACTCTTTGATCGATTAATGAGCTTACTAAGAAGAAATGCTGTTTTGTTAATGTATTCCAATAACTTTTTATATGGGGCTGACATAGGACAGCTTAATACGATTTCATGATTTTCCGCAAAGACTTGAGCAATTTTTGAGTATCTCGGGAGTTAAACCGCCATTCACACTC
>MFXW01000030.1 GCA_001787585.1 Candidatus Peribacteria bacterium RIFCSPHIGHO2_02_FULL_53_20 | reverse complement strand
ATTTGTCTGATGATGCGTAAGTTTGCTTCTCTTGAGTCGCATGACTGACATGGTAGGAGATGAGAGTTTCCTATGTCAGCCCCTTTTATATTGTTCATTACTGAGATAGTGCAGGTTATGCGTCAATTCTGCAAAATTATCGACTTCATGTAATGACCCCTTCGCGATAGTATAAAAATGGTTCTGATGTTTATAGGTTCTCTGAGACGAACCTTCAGCAATATTTGCCGCAATGGACGCGGCAGCAGTACGTATTTGTTTGGTAACACCGAATTGTTCGCTTTGAGGAAACGCTGTTGTAAATTGGTATACCAACAAAGAAAGTTGCTGAGCTTTTTGCCAGACAATCAGCTTTCGGAATCCTTCTGTATTCTTTCGAAATTCCATAGCAGACCAAATTAACGCATTGTCTTAACAGCATCAACCCACCAAACCCAAAAAACCCACCAAACTCACCAAACCCATCACGCCCACTTCTTCGCCTTCAACGCTGCCTTCGCTGCATCCAGCTCGGCTCTCTGCTTCGAGCTTCCCGACCCTTCCGCGATTTTCTCTGTACCGATGATAGCCGCTGAGATGAATTTCTTATCGTGATCGGGTCCCTCTTCGCTAATGACTTCATAATGCGGCGTGACGCCGAGGAGTTCTTGCGCTTTCTCCTGGAACATACTTTTCTCGTCGCGGTGCTTTCCTGCCGCAAGTAATTCCCGCAATCGCACCAGAATAAACTCGCGACAGAAGCGTTCCGCACCGTCGAAACCCTGATCGAGATAGATCGCGCCGATCAATGCCTCAAGCGCATTGGCGAGCGTGGAAGGCTTGTCACGACCGCCACTCGCCTCTTCCCCGCGACTGAGATGCAGATATTCCCCAAGTTTCATTTCGAGCGCCACCGAGGCAAGATGCTCGCCATTCACCAGCGCGGAACGGTAATTCGTGAGTTCGCCCTCTGGTTTATCACTCACACGAAAAAGGTATTCCGTGGCAACCAATTCCAAGACAGCATCACCGAGAAATTCGAAACGTTCATTATGTTTCTTTAAGCCTGACCTGCGGACGGCACTCCTGTGGGTTAACGCTTCAACCAAGAGATCTTTGTCCCGGAACACGACGCCGATGTTTTTCTCCAGAGTAACGAGGGGGGCGGGGGGCATTGAGATCAGTGTATGAGAAATAGTTCTTTCTTGCGAGCATGTAGGGGCATGGCATGCCATGCCCCTACCCCAGAAGGAAAACAGCCTACTTCTTTTCACCATGCGCTATCGCATTCAGCACCCCGTTCACAAACTTTCCGCTCTCGGGTGTCCCAAATTCCTTGGCAATCTCAATCGCTTCATTCATGACCACCGCCGGCGGGGCATCGTTTCCGAAGAGAAGTTCAAAGCATCCGAGAAGCAATGTGCAGCGCGAAACCGGATCCATGCGCTCCAGAGTCCATCCCGGCGCATGTGTCTGCACCATCGCTTTGATCTCCTCTTCTTTGGCAAGCACTCCCGAAAGAAGCGTACCCGCAAATTCGAGATCGGCTTCTCCACTCTGTCCTCCACAATTGCGTTCCAGCGACGCATCCGTATTGATAGGACGTGCATCACGCTCGAAGAGCGTTTGCATGACGGCGATGCGGGAGAGGTGACGGCGGCGAGCCATAGAAATTGAGAATGCAGAATTGAGAATTGAGAATGACCTACGGACAAGAACCGAGGCTAGTATCCTTCATAATTCTCTATTCTCAACTCTCAATTCTCAATTTTTCCGACGATTGGACTCTCAAGCTTTAATCCTCGTAATACCTTTCAAAGCCTTCCCCGATTTATCCTTCGGCGCTGCCGGAACTCCGTACGGAGAATTCATACGGTTTCTGAGCTTCAAAAGCTGCTTTCGTTCGTACGTAGCCTGATGACGGTTGCCATCACTCTTTGCCCGCCGTTTCTTTGGTGTAGGACGTTTGCCCATAGAATTGGGAAAAGCCTAAGGAAAAGACAGAAGGATGTAAAGAAAATAGCCGATTGTTGAATGGTTCAATGGCTCAATGGTTCGGTGCTATTTTATGAGCATCTACCATTCAGCCATTGAACCATTGAATAGCCTTCTCTCGTATCTATCTGCTTTTGATCATTTCTGCTATAATAATGCGATTATGGTCATTCTCGATCTTCTCAAAGAAATCGCATCGGCACTCGTAGCGCATGCATATGCTGCCCCCGTATGTCCCGTGCCGGGGTTTCCCTGTCCAGGATCAGAAAACTTCGCGCAGTGGCTCGGTCGCATCGCGGGAGGGATCGTGGGGTCGCTCCTCGGGATCATCGCGGCGATGCTCATTTTCTACAGCCTGAAACTCGCGGTGAGTGGATCAGATGAAAGCAATGTAACTGAAGTACGCAATTCGTACCTCCATGTGATTTTCGGTGCGGTCCTTGTTGCGGGCGCTGCATTCATCGCTGCGACGGTTCCGGCAAACTCCGCCGTAGCGGTCTCCGGCTCTATAATTACAAACATTCTCGTCCCCATGCGGAACTTCTTCTTCACGATGATCGCAGCGGCACTCACGATCAACATCGCCTTCCAGGGTGCACGCCTCATTACGGCGCAAGATGACGGCGCCGCGGGCACGGCCAGACAGGGCATCCTCAAAGGGGTCATCGGACTTGCGGCTGTACTGCTCACCGGTGTCATGGTGAACGCATTCGGATTTGACAGCATCACGGGTGCTGCAGTCGGCATAAGTTCCCTATCCGCAAGCATGGAACTGGTCGGCATCGGCCGCTTCATCATGACAATTTTCGGAGCACTGGCGGTCGTGTGCATTGTGGTCGCCGGTTTCTTTCTGGTCATTTCGGGAGACGAGCAGCTGAAGGATCGATCAAAGAAGATCATCATCACAACGGCGGTGGCGATCATCGTTGTCATGGCTTCGGCTATCATTCTCAGCGTCTTTTTCTGATGCCTCCTTTTGCATTTCTCGCCGGCATTGTTCTTGCATTCTGTTACGGGGAATCGGTTTTCGCATTTACCGTGAGCGATGCGATCAACGCTGTAGGACCAACGCTCCCCACCGGCGGCAGCTTCGGGGAAATCATCCGCACCGTCGCCGAGAGCTTCATTCCTTTTGCGGCGGTAGCAGCAGCGCTTGCCATGACGATGTCCGGATTCTTTATGACCATCACCGGAAACGAGAATCAAACGACAACTGCTCGAAGGGTGTTCATCAGCAGTCTTGCGGCTCTTGCACTTATCAATATCATCCCCACTTTTTCCTCATTACTTATCTCCCCCACCTTCCCTTCCGGCGGTTCCACGATTCTTTCTGCCTCCACAACAGTAGGGGGCGCTATGGCGGCTGAAGCTCTGGGGTTGGTTGCCTTCCTCGAAATTCCACTGGGCATCCTCTGCGTCATCATGATCATCGTCAGCGGCGTACGAGCCATTGCCAATTTTGGCTCGGAAGATGGCGTTACACAGCTCAGGCGGACCGTCCTCTTCGTCGTTGCGGGATTCATTCTGGTCTACACAAGAAGCCTTCTCGGTCTCGGTATCGTAGCTGGCACCCCCGCCAGTATCATCAGCGTGATCCTCGCGACACTCAACCGCGTCATCGGACTCACGATCGTCATCGCCGTCGGCATGCTGGTCTACGCAGGAATTCTCATGATCGCAAATATCGGCAAAGAGGAGCAGTACAGCAAAGCAAAAAGCCTTCTCCTCAGAGTAGGCATCGGTCTGATCATCATGGTGGCAAGTGCCGGAATCGTCATGCTTCTGGCGAGCATCGTGATATAGGCAACATTCTACGTGTTGTGCCGGGAGATATGGGAGAGCGCATCGCAGGAACGCCTGATGTCGGCAATGTCGTGCGTGCGGATATATGTCGCGCCGTTGAGAGCTGCTATCACGGATGCGGCGATCGTCGCAGGCAACCGCTGCTCCGTTGGGAGATTCTCCAGACCCGCGAGAAACGATTTGCGTGAAGGGCTGACAAAGAGCGGGCAACCGAGATCATGGAATTCCGCGAGTCGCGCGAGGATCTCGTAGGAATACTTCGCGATACTGCTCACAAAATGCCCAAGCCCCGGATCGAGAATGATGCGACCATGGGGAATACCGGCGACTATGGCTGCGTCACAACGTTTCCTGAGGAATTCTTTGATCGTTCCAACGACATCTTCATATTTCGTCTCCGCGATTGTGGTTCGGGGCGTGGAATCTTTGGAGTACATTAAAACGTAGGTAAGGTCGGGGCATGGAGTAGGGGCACAGCGCGCTGTGCCCCTACAAGCCTCTGCAATAACATTCATCATTTTCTGGTCTCCTCTGCCCGCCGTTACGTCATTCACCATCTTCGCTCCCGCCGTAATCGCCTCACGCGCAATCGCAGATTTGTAGGTATCAACACTGATGTTGGCTTCAGGAAATTGTTTATGGATAGCGGTAATGACAGGAATCGTTCGCTTGCGCTCCTCTTCAAGTAAAACATCCTTCGACCGGGGTCCGGTGGATTCCCCGCCGATCTCGATCCAATCTGCGCCTTCCTGAAGCATCTCTTGAGCGCGCTGCACAGCTGCATCCACGGCATTCCACTTTCCTCCATCGTAGTAGGAATCGGGGGTGACGTTGAGGATGCCGACGATGTTCACAGTGTTTTCCAAGCCTTCTCAACATACTCCTGTGCGCAGCGGTGCGTATTGAAGAATCCGATTAACCCGATACTGCGCTTCATCCTCCGAATCCAGCGGATATGATTCTCATATTCGAATTCCGGAATCACCTCATATTGGAGCTGTGTATAGAGATCCTCCGCATCCACATGCGTCGTTTCCTCGGCATCGGGTAATGCGGACGCAAGTGGACCGATCCTCCAGCCAGCTTCGGGATCCATCGCAAAGGCCTCGATCCACCAGCCGTCGAGCGTGGAGAAATTGAGCACACCATTCACGCACGCTTTCATGCCCGATGTCCCGGAGGCTTCATGGAGCCGCATCGGCGTATTGAGCCAGACATCCGCGCCTGCAGTGAGCAGGGAAGCTAGATCTGGGTTGTAATTCGGCACGTAGACAATGCGTACGCTGTCTCTGAGCTTCTTACTCCGCTCAATCATCCGCTGGATCACACTCTGGCCGAAAGGATCCTCCGGATGTGCGTTGCCCGCGTGGATGATCTGCACTTTGCCCTGGCACACTTCTCGAAGGCGTTCCAAGTTGGTGTACATGAGCTCCGGACGCTTGTAGGAAACCACACGACGCGCGCTGGCGATTGTTAATCTATGAGGATCTAAAGGAACATCAGTGAATTGGTTTGCATGGGCGATGAGCCGGTCTTTTGCCAGCTGATGCATCTTCCAGAGTTGGTCATCGGGAAGCTCGCGGCACTTCTCGGCAAGCAATTTCGGGCTTTGCCGCCACCCGTGAATGTAGGAATCGTAGAGATTCTGAAATTCCGGAGCGGTCCAGTGGACATGGTGGACGCCGTTGGTAATCGCATCGATCTTCGCCCACGGAAACATCCTACGGGATACTTCGCCGTGAACTTTGGAAACACCGCAGGTGTAGCGACTCATGCGGATGGCAAGCTCCGTCATGGAAAGGCGATCTTTGCCCGCAATTTCGCGGATGTGCCACGGCAGCTGGTCTCCGGCAATCTTGTATGCCAGATCGTAATCGAAGACGTCGTGACCGGCAGCAATGGGTGTATGTGTGGTGAATGCACAAATACGCCGGACATCATCGTTGTTCCAATGACGTTCACGCAGAAGTTCCAATGTGAGAAAAGCCGCATGGCCTTCGTTCATATGGAATGTACCGATATCGCTAAAACCCATCGCCCGGAGCATCTTCACGCCACCGATCCCGAGAACGATTTCTTGTTTCAGACGCATCGCTCCGTCTCCGCCATAGAGGTGACTCGTAATCTGCCGGTCTTCGGGCGCATTTTCCGAAAGATCCGTATCGAGGAAGATCACGGGCACACTGCATTGGTCATTGCTTCTTGATTGGTCATTGGTACCTGATCCTTGGTCATTCCGGTGCAGGTCATAAATCCATGCTCCGATATGCACCGTCCTTCCTTCACACTGCACCGTCACTTGCTCGGAAGCTTTCCGTAAAATCTGCGCAGGATTCCAGGATACCGGATCGTAGCGCTGCGTCCCGTTGCTATGCAATGTCTGACGCATGTAGCCGTGCTGCCAGCAGATCGTGATGCATGCCGCAGCAACGCCTGTATCTGCAGCAGAACGCATGATGTCCGCGGCTAGCATCCCAAGCCCTCCCGCGAATGTCGGCATACGGCTTTCGAGCCCGATTTCCATCGTGAAGTAGGCAACAGTGAGGGGACTTTTTGGCATTCGTATCATTATATCATAGAATTAAGGCGATCTCATGGTAAAAATTGATCCACGCATCTTCCGCGCCTACGACATCCGAGGCAAATTCGGTCAGCAGATCACCGAAGATCTTGCCCGTTTGATTGGAATTGGATTCGGAGAAGATGTGAAAAAGCGGAGCGGAAAAAAGAATCCGCAGATTGTTGTCGGGCGGGATGCGCGATTGAGTAGTCCGGCTCTTCTGGAAGCATTAAAAAACGGTCTGCAGATAGCAGACTGCAATGTACTTGATATGGGGGAGACACCAAGTCCGTTAAATTATTTTACAGTTTGCCAACTTGAGTTGGATGGAGGAGCACAGGTGACAGCGTCGCATAATCCAGGAGACGACAATGGGATTAAATTACAACTCAAAGATGCGGCGGCATTTGCAGGTGCAGATTTACAGAGGTTAAGAGAAAAAGTTGAGGACATACAGAATTCTAATTTTGGAATTCAGAATGGAAAAGCGAAAGAAATCGATGCGATTACTCCATATTTGCAACACCTAAAAAAAATGTTTGGAACTATCGGAAAAGGAATAAAAATTGTCGTCGACTTCGGAAATGGCGTTGCTGGTCCCGTGTATGCAAAAGCGTTGAAAAACACCGGAGCAACAGTTGTCGAACTTTTTGCAGATCCGAACGGAAACTTTCCGAATCACCCTGCGGATCCAAGCAAACACTCGACACTGCTACATCTGCTGAAAACAATACACAGCGAAAAAGCTGATCTTGGGTTTGCTTTCGACGGAGATGGCGATCGCTTGGGCGTCGTCGATGAGAATGGAATGATCTGTACGGCGGATGAGATTCTTTTGCTTCTTGCGCGGGATTATCTCAAACGCAATGCAGGGGCTCCGGTTATTTTCACAGTGAGTAATTCCTCAATACTCGAGACGGAAATAGCGAAATTCGGAGGAAAGCCCATTATGTGCAAAGTCGGGCATTCGTTTGTGGAGCATGCAATGCGGGAACATAAAGCTCAGCTAGGCGGAGAACAATCCGGTCACTTCTTCTGCGCAGAGGATTATTACGGATTTGACGATGCACTTGTCGCCGCGCTCCGCGTCCTAAAAATTGCACACGATCTCCCGATCTCCCGATCTCCCGATATACCGTTCTCCTCTCTCTTCTCCGACTTCCCCAAAGTATTTCAGGCTCCGGAACGCCGTCCCCACTGTCCCGATGACCGTAAAGGAAAAATCATCGAGTCGATCACTGCGCATTTCCAAAAACTCTACCCGGTAAATACGCTCGACGGCGTGCGCATCGATTTTGGAGCAGGCGCATGGGCGGGGATCCGGCAGAGCAATACATCACCTTGCATTTCCATTTGTATGGAAGCACGAAGCCCTGAAAAATTAGATGAAGTGGAGCAAATTGTTCTTGCGCACCTGTCTTCCTATCCGGAAGTAGGCGACTAAAATAAGCCCTTGAATAAGCGGAAATAACTATCTCCATGCATATTATTGAACATCTTTTTTGATCAACCCCGTAACGTGCTACACTTTCACCCATTATGGGACTTTTCCGCAAGCGACCAAAACCAGAAAAACATGTGAAGCGCCTTATCGTAGGATTCATTTTGGGGGCTGCCATCAGTTCGATTATTGGAAAGAAGCTGACGGAAATTGATGAAGAGAAGGAAGGAGAGCCGGAGGACAGATAATCGTGAGTGGTGAGTCGTGAGATCGTGAATCGTTTTTCAAAACGCACCACTCACGACTCACCACTCACGAATTACGATTATTCGTCAAGCTCCCCCACCAAACTCTTCTCCATAATCTCTTGAAGTCTTCGATGGTTCTTCGTTTGTCCCAGCGCCCACATCAGTTTTACGATGGCGCATTCAAAGGTCATATTTTTTCCACTGATCACGCCAATGCGTTCCAGAGTTAGCTGCTTACGATAGCGATGCAGATCTACCGTTCCGCGCACAAGCTGCGACGTGATGACAATGGGGATTCCTTTTGCTGTGGCTTCCTTGAGCCAAGGAATAACACCCTCAGAGAGCATACCCGGACCATACGTTCGCAGCACAATGCCATGAGGATTGCTTGCAAGAACTGCATGGAAATATTCTTCGCGAAGTCCAGGATGGAGCGTGAGAAGCACAACATTGGGATCAAACTCTGGTCGGCATTCGAGCGTGCGTTTTCTGCGGACAAAGCGCCATGGATGAAGCTTCACGTCGATATTGAATTCCGCAAGCGACGGAAATTTCGGGCTGTCAAACGTGCGATCGATGGATTGATCAATCTTTTTGGCGCGGCAGCCTCGTAGTACGCGGGGTCCGAGAACGACTGCCACTTCCGCAAGATCCAGCTGCGCTGCGCGAATGGCATAGACGAGATTGGTGCGGCCGTCGCTACCCATGTCATTGATCGGGAGGAGTGCCCCGGTGAGAATGACGGGCTTACTCAGACCCTGCAGAGCGAAACTCAGTGCGCATGCCGTGTAGCTCATGGTATTCGTTCCATGGACGACGACAAATCCCTCATAGTCGTCATAGATCCGCGCGATTGTCTCGGCAATTTCAACCCAATGGTCGGGTGTGATATCGGAAGATCCGACATTGCCGAGCGTGATGAACTGCAAAGAGACTTCGCGCTGAAGCTCTGGCAGAAACCGATGGATTTCCGTGAGCGATTCAATCGGTTCGATGCGACCGGTTTTGCGATTCATCTTCATGCCAATGGATCCACCGACGTAGAGTAAGGCAATCTTTGCTCGCGCCATGGGTGGAGTGTAGGGAAAAGAGGGAATGGAGTGAATGGAAGTGGAGATTTTTTTGAGGAAACCAACGAGACCAAGGAAACCAAGGAACAGATTCTGTTGGTGCATTACATCTGTTCATTGGTCTCCTTGGTTTCTTTGGTCTCCTATTCTTCAATCACCTTCTCCACCTCCCCAATCGTCTCTTTAATCTTTCCTTCACGATTCACCACCTGGCTGTCACACAATCTCGCATAGGTCAGTTCGCGATCCATGCTCGCAATCCTCCTCTCCAACTCTTCCGCACTGATCGGCGCACGCTTCGTAATGCGAGCAACAAGCTGCGCACGGTTCTCCGGCATGATGAATACGGACTGCAGACGATACGGCGCATCGGGATTCCGGAAATGGTGATGCGTCCGGATACTATCAAACCCCTGCACATCTACTTCACGGACAACCGTCTTGCCGGATTGAATGGGCGGCAGGATTTCTTCAACAAGCGTGCCATACCGTGCACCGCCATGCACCACCGCCCATTCGAGCACTTTGCCCTCGGCAACGAGGGTGTCGAAATCCGCATCACTGACAAACTGATAGAGTTCATCGCCTTCGCCCTTTCTCCTCTCGCGCGTCGTCGCCGACTTCGGAAACACGAATTCCGAATGCCTGCGACGCAGTTCCTTTAAGATAATGCTTTTGCCAACACCGCTGGGACCCATCAGAAGCACCAGTTTTCCTTGGGATAAAGCTTGGTTCATGCGGCGCATCTTAACGGGGAAACCAAGGAAACCGAAGAGACCAAGGAACAGATGCCACTCACATCAGCACATCTTCGGCTTCTGTTCCTTGGTTTCCTTGGTCTCCTTGGTTTCTTTCGATCCAAGCACATCTTGCAGGAAATTCTATTCCATGGTATCATATCCTAATTGCTCTTTTACAAATCTCCCTCCCAAGCAGGGAGAAGTGAGAAGTGACACCGCGCTACTGTGGGCGAGACGGCTGTATAAGCTTTCTTTCACCTCCGGGCGCGGCCCACCGGGAGCTTCGTCTCCCGGCCCCGCTCCTTTTTTCGTTTCAAAGCGGAAAAAGGTGCGGGGGGAGTCACTTCTCTCTCCTCCCTGCTTACTATGCGGCATAGACCACCGCACCGTAGGTTCCCTCCCGTACTTCTTTATTGAAGTGGGGATGGGATCTGCCCTTTGGTCTCTCACGAGACCTAAGAAAAACCAACACAAATATGTGACGCGCTCAACGTCCCAAACCAAGAGCCGTCCCGTCTCGGGATGTACCGGCGCAGTCCGCCGGAAACAAACACAAACAGGGTGATGGGCCCATTAACTCATCGAAGGGTAGGGAGCGCACAGACCAGGTCGCCTGTGCACCGCTTGCTCTTCACCTCGGTGAAGGCAGCACCGAGGACACCAGTCTTGCAAAAGAAGGGTGTCCTCTTTTTTATGACACAAGTTTTCGCTTGGAGGTTGTAGAAATGACTGATAAAGACTGATAGAGTGCCCATACTGGCTTTTTAAAGCCCGTTGCTCTTTCTGTCTCCTCGTGCGCCCGTAGTTCCCGCCTTCGCCGCTGATGCGGACTTCGGCGGGCAGGAACGGATTCTGCACGAGACTGATCTTTCCCCCATCTATTTTGCGCCCGTAGTTCAGCCTGGAAGAACGCCAGATTGCGGATCTGGAAGTCGTAGGTTCAAATCCTGCCGGGCGCACCATTATGCGCGAAAGGAAAACCTAACGGTTTTCCTCTCGCGAACTCTCCTTTCCCTTTATTGTGTCGCTCAGCGCGGGAACCCGCGAGACCCGCGCTTCGCGAAATACTTATGTGGGGCTCTAGCTCAGCTGGTAGAGCGCTTCCATGGCATGGAAGAGGCCAGGGGTTCGAGTCCCCTGAGCTCCACCAAATTTATATTGAGAATACTATTGAATATCTTGTCAAATACGCCAAAAATACCCCTAACAGCATTGTGCTGTGTCGTGGATTTTCTGTTCCTACACTTCAACGGAGACAAAAAGGATGAGTACGAAACCCAGTGTCCAGATCTCGTGCTTTAGTGACGAGATCAGTGCCAACTTCAGAACGCAGCTTGAGGTGACTCAAGCACTCGGTCTGGGTTGCATCAGCATCCGATCCGGCGACCCGGCCGCAACGGGCAGATCCAACAACATCATGAAATGGAGTGATCACGAGATTACGGTCGCTTCGCGAATGCTGGACGAATTCAGCATCCGCGTCGCTGAGTTCGGCAGCCCAATCGGGAAGGTGAAACTCCAAGATGGAGCGGACGGCTCAACAAATCGATTCGTTGAGCGGAGCCTTTACTTGGATGATGTCCGGCGGGCTTGCGATCTCGCATGTCGTTTCGGCACTAAGCGAATTCGGGGATTCAGTTTCTACCACCCCAAAGGGGGAAATCCTGACGAATTCATTGACGAAGCGGCAGATCGTATTGGCGAAATCGCTACTATCTGTTCGAAATGTGGACTGGTCTACGGCATGGAGCTCGAAAGTAATCTCATTGGAGACACTGGTGAGCGCCTCATGCGCATCATTAAGATCGTCAATGAACCATACCTCCGCCTCGTGGCTGATCCGGCCAACATTACGTGTCGGAACATCCCAGGTGGTGCGGTTGCTGCGCATAAGGACATGCGTTCTCATCTTGGCTGGATGCACGCCAAGGAGTACAAAATGGGCAGTGCAGCTCAGGTTGACCATGTGGACGAAAACTTTTTGAGAAACTTCGTCCCATTCGGGACTGGAGACAGTCTCATCGATGAAATCCTCATGATGCTACGTCAGGATATTCCTCGCTTGGAGCAGGAACTCTTGATTTTGGGAGTGAAAGACGGGGTGCTCATCACTCTGGAACCTCACCTCCGAGGAGGCGGTCAATTCGGTGGATTTAGCGGGCCGGATGGCATGGGGATCGCCTTGCGAGCCCTCTGCCACAATCTGAACCGCTACGACATCGGCTACAACCTCATGCAGTTCCGTGAACTCAAGAAATGACCATACTCTGATCACAACACGAACAGGAGAGTCCACGACAACCCCGGTGCCATGTGTACCGGGGTTGTTTTTGTGTAACTCAAATGTGATCGATCTTTAAGAAACAGCCCCATACATCCCACGCAACGATTCCAAATGTGCTCGCACCGTAGGATCATCTTTGCGCTCCTGCATAGCCAGATACAGCCGGAATTGTAGATTCCAATGATCACGCATGAAGAACTTTCCGGGACACGTTACCTCCGCTACGGCTTCCCCTTCTCCGAAGCTCGCATAGAAAAATCTTCCCCTGAAGAGAAAATCCTTCGCTGCCGCAAAGGATCGCCTCATCACATGGGTATCGAATAACACCTGTTCATTATCTTTCTGTAGTACGTTCTCCATAAATGCACAACGAGAGTCGGAATCCCATTCGGCGATGCCGCGATCCCGAAGGAGGGCAATGGAAATTGCTGGCACCACTTCACTTGCTGTATTCCCAGAATTCCAACGCATGAGGAACGAAATAAAATCTCCTTTTAGGACTTCCGCATCGAGATGAGCTGGATCCAGAAGTGCATCCTGGGCAATAGAAAGCAGCGTCATATGAGCGAGGGGAATCGCGGGACATGCAGCACATACTCTTGCGGCATCTCTGCGCTCCTCCCGCGTATACCATGTGCGACCGCCCTTCCATGGACGCTCCTCGGTACGGTACGAATGCTCGTCTGGCAGAAGCTGGTGATGGGATGGCGCATCAATGGAATACCGCGCCAGCTCAACATTCATTGCCAAACGTCCGGACTGAAAACACTGTCCAGATTTTATCGCTTTCGTTGCATACGCATCAAATTCCTCCCGTGCAAGCACGCGCTCGGTTGCCTGAATAAATGCCTTGCGAAGATCATCCACTTTTTCCTGCTCCAAAATATTTCCATCGGCAAATGCATCACGGACACCCTGCACATTTGCCCTGTGCAAGAGATCCGCAACGGATAATTCGTCTACCGATGGGAATGGCGAACGATCCATACTGAATATCAGGAGTCTGTCTTTATGATATGTCAATATTCTCTGAATTTACACCAAAGAGCCCTCTTTTCTCTTTCGCCATTCCGCCTTACTCTTATCGCATGCCAGTTATCCTCTTCCTCGCATCTGCATCCGACGCGGAATTTGTGAAACCCATGGAGGACATCTTTAAGGAGTTCGGGGTTCCCACAAAAACCGTCATGGCATCTGCACATAAAGTGCCGGATAAAGTCGTGAAGATCGTGGAGGATCTCAATGCCATGAAAGAACCGACGGTCGTCATCACAGTTGTTGGCATGAGCAACGGTCTCGGCGGGGTGGTTGCCGGCACCTGCGTGCATCCCGTGATCAACTGTCCTCCACATAAAAATATGGACGAATATGCCATCGATATCCATTCAAGCCTTCGGATGCCGAGCGATGTCCCGGCGCTTACCGTGCTTCATCCGAAAAATGCTGCACTTGCCGCAGTGCGGATCCTTGCGGAAGGAGACGCGGGGCTCAGAAAGAAGATTGAGGAGAGATTGAAGAAAATTAAGGCTGGATATTGAAAGTATTTGGTATTGAGTATTAAGTATTATGTATGCGGCTTTATACTCAATACCTAATACTTAATACTTTATACCTATGGACATCACCCTCCTCGAGACCCAATTCCAAACATGGAAGGGTTGCCCACTTTCGGAGAAGGCAAATCCCGTCTTTGGCGAAGGGCACTTTTCGGCATCGGTGATGTTCATCGGCGAAGCGCCGGGGGAACAAGAGGACAAACTTGGACGTCCTTTCGTCGGCGCAGCCGGGAAGTTCCTCGACGAGCTCCTCTCTTCCATCAACCTCAAGCGCGAAGACGTCTACATCACCAATGTCGTTAAATACCGTCCTCCGGCAAACCGTGATCCGACTGACCTGGAGAAAGACCAATGCATGCCCTGGCTCAAGCTCCAGATCGCGCTCATCAAGCCCCACGTCATCGTGCCTCTGGGGCGCCACGCACTCGGGCATTTCCTGAGTAAAGTGACGATTTCCAATGCACACGGGAAAGCGCATAGGCTCACGGATTCCGTAACCGTCTTCCCGATCTGCCATCCGGCTGCGGCACTCCATAACGGTGGACTCAGGCAAGCGCTGTATGATGATTTCAAGGCGCTCGGGGAGTTTCTCAAAACCGTGAATTAATATTTCCCCAACCCAAACCCGCCCGCCAGCCGTAGCTCCCAGAGGAGCGAAGGCTGGAACCCGAACCCGACCCCATGTCCTCCCTCCCCTTCGGTATCGCCATTGCCTCCGTCTTCTCCGTGACGTCGCTGCTGATCGTACTCTTTCGCGTAAGTCCGCTCACGGCTCCGGCACAGGCACTCCCCGCGTTTTTCGTCGCGGTGTTTCTCACCGTCAGTACCGTCGGAACGATCGTGTTCATCGTTCTCTGGCGGTTTCTGCCATGGCATGTGTGGGATACCGGAAAAATCACGGCGATATCGCTGAGACAGGGACTTTTGCTGGCTCTAGCAATGACAGTCATTCTCCTCTTTCTTGTATTACGTTTATTGAACTGGTGGATAGCGCTGCTCATTCTCGGGGTATTTGTCTTGATAGAGCTCGCCTGTAGGCACTAAGAAAATTGTTGAATTGTTGTATTGTTGTATTGTTCGCAAGCGATCCGTGCGATTTGCTCTGTTCAACAATTCAACAATGCAACAATATAACTATCGGATCTCCCCCTCATGACTACCACCACACACGACTGGCTATCCTACGCTCGCCGCATCGCCGCATGCGGGTCCGCCGATACCCTCGCAGCCATCGAGCACGAGCTCTTTGGTCGTAAAGCGGGCATTCTCACGATCGCCCTCAAGGAAGTCGGAGCGCTTTCTCCCGAGGAACGGCGCAAGAAAGCTGTGGAATTCAATGAAGCGAAGCGGACGCTGAGCGAAGCCATAGAGCTCAAGCGCAAAACACTCGCGAGTCCTTCGGAGGACAAACTGAAATCTGAAGACGGTATGGATATTTCCATGGAGCTTCCGCCTCTGGAACAAGGCCATCTGCATCTGATTCCCGAGTTCATCCGCTCTGTGGAAGAGGTCTTCGGGCGAATGGGATTTGATGTGATGACGGGACCCGAAATTGAATCTGAAGACCTGAACTTCAACCTGCTCAATATCCCACCAGAGCACCCTGCACGCGATGCCCAAGACACCTTTTGGATTGATCAGAAAGCCAAGAATTCTTCGAATGAAAAACTGGTTCTCCGCACGCACACTTCTCCTGTCCAGATCCGCTACATGCAGAGCCATACGCCTCCTTTCCGGGCGATCTTCCCGGGAAAGGTCTACCGCAAGGACGCTGATGCCACGCACTCACCAATGTTTCATCAATTTGAAGGACTGATGATCGGCAAAAATATCACGCTCGCAAATATGAAGGCAGTGATGATCACCGCGATCCGCGAACTGATTGATCAGAAAGCGGAATTCCGCTTCCGCACCGGCTACTTTCCCTTCGTGGAACCGGGACTCGAAGTGGATATGCGCTGGCAGGGTGACGAAAGTGAAAGCCGCGAAGGCAAATGGCTGGAGATCGTCGGGTGCGGACTGGTACACCCGAACGTCTTGAAGAATTGCAAGATTGATCCGGATCTTTGGCAGGGATTTGCATTCGGATTTGGCATCGAGCGCATGATGATGATTAAGCATCGCATACCCGACCTGCGCAGTTTCTATGAAGGAGATTTGCGGTTTTTGAATCAATTCTAACGTAGAGACGGCACTCGGTGCCGTCTCTCTCGCAAAGATGTGCATGATAAAACCGCCTGCACAATGGCAGGCGGTTTTTGGTTTGCTCCTTTTGAAACGGCTTTCGTTTAGCGACCCAATTCTGCAAAGAATGGGTCGACAAGATCAGACCAACCTTCCCCTTCGCCTTCGGAATTTACATTAACAAACCGTCGAGCAGAGATGGATGACAGGACATCAAAATTCCCATCGCCGTCGGGATCTCGAAGATCCTCAATCTTAATCACGAAGACATCCGTGCCTACGAATCCCGTAAATGGGGTGTAGGTGACATTTCCGTCGCTGTCGGTATTGAGTGCACCGTTTTGTGGTGCGTACTCAATGGTATAGCGGAGGAAATCTCCGTCGGGGTCGAAGACCCCGAGAGCAAACGTCACAGCGTTCCCTTGCGTGGTGTCATACTGCGCATCGGGGTTTCCGTCCACCGGCGAATTATTTTCCGCCGGCGGTTCCCCCACCACCGTCATGATGATGGTTCCAGCGGACCGGACAATGCCATCTGAGGCTAAGTAGCCGAAGGTATCCGTTCCGGGAACAGACGACAGGTAAGTAAATGTACCGTCGCTGTTGTCCGTAACGGTTCCCAACCCAGCCGGATCAGCCGGATCGAGGATAACCGTTACCGATTGTCCGTCCGGATCACCGACCGGCATCGAAAACGTAAACGAGGACCCGACGTCGGTGGTGAAAGACAAGTCCGGCGCGAAGGGCGGGGAGTTCGGCAATACGTTCACCGAAATGATTCCCGTATCACTCCCATCACCATCCTGTGCAACGTATTCTACCTCCAGCAAACCACTGAAGGTCGGATCCGGTTTCAGGGTGATGACGCTTCCTTGCACCGTAACGTCAACGATGCCTGTCTGATCCTCAGCTAGGATAGTTACGACATCGCAATCTCCTTCATCAACGTATCCGCCGAGTACGACATCTACCTGAGCCGCCTGGCTCTGGAAGATGTCCCCTAGAACAATGTCATTTGCCGTCGGAACAGAACCAAGTGGCAGATCGACGGGACCGGGACCGATGCTATTGAGGGAATTGATCAGCACCAAAACGTCCAGCGGCTCCAGAGTGCCGTTATCGTTCACATCATAACGATTGGGACGACCCGTGGATTCTCCTTCGCCGACATACGCCGACAACACGTCTGCCGCCAACGGCACGCGCTCGAACAATCGTTCATGACGCAATGACCGGCGAAAGCGAGACTGCTGCCTACGAGGTTGACGCTTCCGCTGCGGGCGGAGCACACGAAACACCTTGGAAAATACACTGGCAAAACGATTCGTCTTCATTGTGAAGACTCCTATGGAAAGAAACTCACGAAAGCCGAAGATGTAAAGGAGCTTACGCAAAGCCCTTTGTAACCATCTTCGACTCTGCGTATTAGTTAATTTAAACTAATTTGACATATTGTCAATTTAGTATTATGTGCTCAATTAACCAATAGAGACGGTTTACCAAAGAAAAAGGTATTGTTGTCCGAGATAAACAAATCATCACGGCAAAGGCGTGTATTGCTTCGCTGTTTGGCGTTTTGGCGCGAGATACGAAATACGATTTTGGACCCACTGGCGCAGTGCCTGGACGGACATAGCTCCATTCATTTCCTCAAGCGTTCGCCGAGACGCCGAAAGCGCATGGTCCATCACTTCACAATGCGGGGAACCCATTCCCCTATTTACCCAGTACGCTGCCTCAGCACCACTCACGATTCCACCATCCTTGCGCTGTAACCCCTCTCCGACCAGCTCCAAAGACATCCGCTCGTTATGGCTCATGTCTGTTCCGTAGGAATGCTCCATCTGTTCCGCCACCCATGCCTTTAGATCCGGCGCATTGCCGGGCTCTTCGAATGCCCGCCGCGCGCCGCGGTCGATGTGATGCGCAGCTCGCGTGACCATGCTCACCACCTGCGGCGAAGGACTCTCGCCCCACAAACGCCGGAGATACGCGTCATCAGTAAAACCATCGCGAAGAATGCTACATTGTCGTGACTGCGGAGTTTGGTTCCTTGTTTCCGCAAACAACGCTGCAAGAGATCTATCCTGAGTGATGTTCGCTTCACGACTGACAGCTTGCGGAACGGCAATTCCTGTAATCAGAGATAGCATTGCTTCGCGTATTTTCCTGCAGACTTCCGCAATTTTGTGTGATGGCAGCAACGCGGATACAGGAGCTCTCTCCACACCCATAAATGCGCTCTCATCACTGTGCATTCTCTCTTCCAGAGTCTCAAGATGTAGCTGAAGAGTGCGCAACTGATCTTGGAGACCATGGCGTGTATCTCCATTGCGATACCTTCCTGGAGCTGCGGGTTGCTCTCTGACACGCGGAGCAATATCCCTGATCACCCGCCGGGCATGCGATGCACTATGGTCCAGGACTTCAAGCTCATCAGCAAGATGCACTGTCCAATGCTCACGTGCTGCGCGTAACTTCCGATCAATCTGTTCCGCAATCTGCCAAATAGTGTCTATGACATTGCAGACGATATGTCCTGCGCCATTTTGTTCATGAGATGCCTGCTTCGCATGTAATGCCGCGCCCGCAGCGATCGCGAAATCAGCAGATGTGGCAAAGCCCAGTTCCTGCACATAAGGCAAAAGATCTACCACTTCGTTCCAATCCATACGAGGATCCCGCAGCGACGATGCTGTTCTTCTCCCGTCCGCCGACTGGGTGTCGAGGGTGAGCATGGAAAGGGCACCATTTTCGCATCTTCTTGCCGAAAAAACAATTAGGGTTCTCAGAGCGTAGAGCCCCATTCCTTCGGATCTTTCGAAAATGACCCTACGCGCGTGACGTCATCGGCACTCAGCTTCCCCTGTTCCGCAGCAACCGTGAGCAGCGTGCCGAGTGTCGCCAAAGGATGGAATTTCAAGCGATGTTCCTGTGCTGCTTCGGATGCGGCATAGAGCTGGTAGGTGAAGATGGCAACCACGTCCGTGACAATCGCCTGACCCTCTTCACGTAAGGCTTGCACGGAAGAAACCGCGCTTCCGCCGGTGCTCAAAAGATCCTCAATCAGGACAACATGCTTTCCATGTTCCAAGTGCCCCTCGATGCGTTTCCCCATCCCGTGTTCCTTGGGCTTGGAGCGAACATAGACGAATGGGAGATGCATACGATCGGCGACAAGAGCAGCCCAGCCGATAGCAGCGGTAGCGGTTCCCGCAATCACATCCGGCGGAATGTGCAGGTTTTTGACGCGGCTGACGAGTGCATCCACAACAAACTTCCGGGCATCGGGATGACCAAAGAGAAGACGGTTATCACAGTAAATCGGTGATTTGATGCCGCTCGTCCAGGTGAATGGCGGGTCGACGCTGAGGCGCACAGCACCGATATTGATGAGGAGTTCTGCGATGCGGGTACCGTGAGGCATGCACCTATAGTAATGGAGAATTGAGAATTGAGAATGGAGAATTGATGGAAGACAATAGGAAACATGGAAGGAGTATCTGTACGAGAAATATTTACACAGCTGCCGGCATCCGTTCAAAGGCAGCTCAATCAGCTTGCGACAGTATTTAGTGAGGAGAATCAAAAACTCAATCTTTCAGCGCATCGAACGCATGAGAAAATTTGGCAGGGAAATGTCATGGATTCGTTGGCGGCGTTTAAGTGGATTGCATCGCAGTGCCCCTCCATCCCCCGGCCCCTTCCTCACGAACCCTCTCCACACGAGAATCGCCCCTATCCCCGACCCTTCCCCCACGAAGACCCCTCCATCCCCCGGCCCCTTCCGCACGAGAATCGCCCCTATCCCCGACCCTTCCCCCACGGGGGGAAGGGGGGCCCACTTGATACTGAAAGGTACGCGAAAGAAAAAGTGCCAGAATCACTTCTATCGCATGCAAGAGAAATGAGAAAGAATCCGACGCCAGAGGAGAAAGCACTTTGGAAACATCTGAGACATCATCAATTGCATCAGCATTTCCGCAGACAACATCCTGTTGGAAACAGCATTTTGGATTTCTACTGCCATAAGTATCTTTTAGGAATTGAAGTCGACGGAGATATACACGAAGGAAGGGAAGAATGGGATTTGGAACGGTCTGAAAATCTCCACGGCGGATATGGAATTCACATTCTCCGATTTTCGAATACTGATGTTCTCAACAATGTTGAATATGTAGTGAAGACCATACGTGATTTCATTGGAAATTATTCCCCTCCCCCCGTGGGGGAGGGGTTAGTGGTGGGGGAGAAAGAAGGAGGAATGTGTGAAAGCAAGATCCTAGACCTCGGCACCGGCGGCGGCTTCCCGCTCCTTCCTCTTGCTATCGCTTTCCCGCAACATCACTTCACGGGACTGGACTCCACGCGCAAGAAAATGGATGCCGTGCAGAGGATCGTGGATCACCTAAAAGTACCCAATGTCACACTCGTTACTGCGCGCGCAGAAGAACTGGGCAAAAAGCATGCACACAGCGAGAAATATGACATTGTCACCGCCAGAGCAGTCGCAGAGACTGCAATACTTCTCGAATACTGTGCACCATTCGTAAAAGTCGGCGGCCACATCCTGCTCTGGAAAAGCATTGATATCGATGATGAAATTTCCGCAGCATCTAGGGCTGAATCACAATTACACCTCCGCAGAAATCCATCGATTAACTACGACCTAGGAGGCGATTGGGGCAAGAGACAAATCCTCGTCTATGAGAAAATCAAAACTACTCCAAAAGAGTATCCTCGCTCCGTCGGCTCCGCGAAGAGACACCCTTTATAATTTTCAATTCTCAATTTTCAATTTTCAATTCGTTATGCCCAAGCCCTACACCCCCAATGACAAGTGGGCTCGCAAAGCGAAGGAGGAAGGCTTCCGTGCGCGCTCGATTTATAAGTTGCAGGAACTCGACGAGAAATTCCAGCTTCTTCACCCGGGGATGATTGTTCTCGATCTTGGGGCAGCTCCGGGATCGTGGCTCCAGTATGTGAGTGGAAAAATCGGACCGAAGGGGCTCGCAATCGGTCTTGATCTCCAGAAGATCGAAAAGATCGCGCCGAATGTGGTCACACTGGAACAAGACATTATGGATCTAGATGCGGTTGAGAAGATTGTTCATGAGGTGATGGGCGCAAGGGCGCAAGGGCGCAAGGGCGCAACCTCCTCTGAATCCTCTGACTCTTCCCGTTCAGGGCCTGAGGGCCCCTCAGGACCTCGAACGGCTGCATCTTCTGAATCCTTTTTGATTGATCTTCTCCTCTCCGATGCCGCTCCCTCCACCTCCGGCATTCACGATGTGGACCAATGGCGCTCCATTGAACTCAACCAAAGCGCGCTTGCTATCGGTAAACGTCTCCTCAAGCCTGGTGGACGCTGTGTGCTCAAAGTTTTTCAAGGCGCTGACTTCGACCCATTCATCAAAGACGTACGCAGCGAGTGGAAGGATGTGCACATTATCAAGGCAAAAACCAGTCGCGACAGGAGTACGGAGGTCTACGTGATCGCCCAAAAGGCATAGTACGAATGAAAACGGATTAAGATAATTTTCAATTTTCCAGCCGTCGTCCCGCTGCGGCGGGACTATGGCCGACAAGCAATTTTCGATACACTGTTCTCCATGATCCTCCTCAAGGGAGTAACCAAATCCTATGGCTCCGTCACGGTTCTTCGGGATGTGACACTCAATATCAACCCGGGAGAGCTTGTGTGCATCACGGGAAAGAGCGGTGCGGGGAAATCGACCATGCTCCATCTTCTGACGGGAGCTGAAGCGGTAACGAAAGGCACGGTCGAAGTGGATGGCGTGGATCTGCGGAAAGTCCCGACCCCGGTGATGCAGCTCTATCGCCGCCGCATCGGCATTGTCTTTCAGGACTACAAGCTCATAGGACATATGACGGTTGCAGAAAACATCGCCTTCCCGCTCGAAGTCTGCGGCATCCCGGATGCCGAGATTCATAGGCGCGTGAGCGGACTTCTGAAAGATTTGGATCTCGTTCGCCATGCAAAGAGCATGCCAAATGCCCTTTCAGGAGGCGAAAAAGCACGCGCTGCGATCGGTCGTGCCATCGTCCACAAGCCGATCATCCTGCTTGCGGATGAACCCACGGGTAACCTGGATCATGATGGCAGCAAAAACATCCTCGAGATCTTCAAGGCAATCCACAAGCTGGGAACGACTGTCATCATTGCAACGCACGACGTCGCACTGGTGGAATCCATCCATGCACGCCGCATCCATATTGAGGATGGCAGAATCATGAGTGACACGCGGCATCATGCATCAGGGCATGCCGCACATCACGTGCTTGAGGAGAAAGAGGTGACGGGGAAGAAGAAGGTAAAGGTGACGGCGATTGGGGGATGAGAGGAAACCAAGGAGACCAAGGAACAAATTCTGTTCTTTCATGGCATCTATTCCTTGGTTTCCTTGGTTTCCTTGGTCTCCTATACTCTCGTCATGACCACCTACAAAGACTCCGGTGTAGATATCACAGCAGGCGACAAGATCTCCAAGGCTGCCTACAGCGCTGCTGCTGCTACGTTTGCATCCCGCAAAGGCATGATCGGAGCACCAGTCTATGAGGAAGGTGGATACGCGGGCTTCCTCGACATGGGAGACTACTACCTCGTGATGACCGATGACGGAACAGGAACCAAAATCGACGTTGCTCTTGCGGCAGGAAACTGTAAGACCCTCGGATCAGATCTCCTTGCAATGGTAACCGATGACGCCGTCTGCACGGGAGCGGAAGTGATCGCGGTCAGTAACACGATTGATATCGCGAAAGTGGATCCGAAGATTATTGGAGATCTGATGGAAGGATTGAGTAAGGCGTGTACGGCACAAAAGATTGTGATCCCCGCGGGGGAGATCGCGGAAGTCCCGGGTGCCGTGCATTCCGCTACGTGGAGCGCAACGGCAATCGGGATCGTCGCGAAGAATCGCGTGATTGATACAAAACATATTTCTCCCGGAGATACAGTGATTGCGCTCAAGGAGAATGGAGCGCGCAGCAACGGCTTCTCTCTTATCCGAAAAATTCTCTCTGAGAAATTTGGAAAGATCTGGTGGAAGACCCTACGCCCTACGCCCGACACCCCAACTCGAACGTGGGGTGATGAAGTTCTTTCACCAAGTGTTGTTTACCACGCTGCGATTCTGGAATTAATAGGACGATATGGAGAGAAGAGGAAAATCAATGTGAAAGGCATCGCGCACATCACCGGCGGAGGTATCCCCAGTAAATTCCGCAGAGTCCTCAAGCGCTCCGGTCATGGCGCAGTTCTCGATCATCTTTTTACGCCTCCCGAGTGGCTCACGGAAATCTCTGCGATGGGAAAGGTGACTACCGAGGAATGCTACCGCACCTGGTGTATGGGAAACGGAATGCTGATCGTGGTTGATGCCGAAGATGCGAAAGAAACAATTTCGATCCTGAAAAAAAGTCATGTGGAAGCGCAAGAATGCGGCACTACCACGGAAGATCCGGCGATTGTCGTCCATGGGTATGACGGAAGCGTGATGCATTTCCGCGCATCGTGATGTGTTTGTAGAAACGGCATTCTCTGCCGTCTCAAAGGCACAAAAGACGGCACCAAGTGCCGTCTCTACAGATGATGCGGATCATCCGACATGACGCATTGCACCACCTTTCCAAAGGTGTATTGTCACTCCAATGTTTGAGCGCACGTCCGCCATTCATCACATTCCCCACACACATCTTTGCTCTGGTTCCATTCCTTCGCTCCGAACGGCGTTTGCGGCGATGTTTCTCACGCTCATTTCCACCGGATCAGTGCATCATCCCTCGGACGTCCCGTCACAACCTACTGCAAGTGGTTTGCGCACCACTTCATTGTCCGGGAATGCAACCATCTTCATGCAGCAGGCAATGAAAAACCAAGACCAGAAAGCGGCGGCGCTGGGAACGTTCGAGCCGAAAACGGACATGCTGAACCGGCGGTTTACCGTTGGAGACGACGCGCGATCCGTGGCGATTTCCCTGGATCGCGATAATGATGTATTTACTCTGCATATCGGCTCCATCGATTTGCGCATTGTCTCGGTGAAAGATACGAACGGGTGCATGTACGAACTGACGCAGGAAACCGTGAAAAGCAATAAGTCATCCTGCCACGTACAGAGAACACATCAAGGAATCCACGCTTCCGTGGTCATCGTTCCGTGGGTATGGGAACCGGGGTACGAATTTACGGATGAACAGATCGATACCTTCAAACAGCAAACCCTTGCCGCATTGAAAAACAAGCATCCCCATTGCCCACACATCACTGTCAAGATTCCACAGGGCGATGCATGTATTGAAATAACCCTAAAACCGCTGCGGAGCAGCTCTGAAGAAGTTGCCACAACAACCGGCGTTGAACAGCATTAAAGGAGTATCATCCATTCCACCATGCCGCATTCCACGCGCCAGAAATGCGCCGCCATCCTGATGGGACTCGCCCTCCTCTCCATCCTCACAATGCTCAAGGAGAACGACATCCGCATCTGGGCGTGGCTCGGCATGTGATTCTACTTGAGAAGCATGAAGCCTTGTCCTACAGGAAAGAATCCGCTTAACTATCGGATAATTTATCTTTCATATTAGCCCTTATGATGCTGCGACTCCTTTCAAAATCCCATTCACGCTTGTTAATCATTCTCGCGGCAATGCTTCCCGCATTCGCCCTCGCCGAGGAAACTGGCGCTTCGACCGGACACGCTTCGTACGCAACAACGTTCCTGTGGATCGCTATCCTGCTTGTTGCCGCCAAAGTCGCAAGCCTGGTGGAAAAAGTGGGACAACCATCCGTGCTGGGTGAGCTCGTCATGGGAGTCATCCTCGGAAACCTCATACTGATCGGTATTCCGTGGTTCGAGCATCCGAAAGGAGATGCCATGATCCTGTTTTTGTCTGAATTGGGTGTGGTGATTCTCCTCTTCCAGATCGGATTGGAATCCAATATGAAAAAAATGATGCAGGTGGGTTTGCGAGCGCTCCTCGTTGCAACCATCGGCGTGATTCTTCCGTTTGTGCTCGGAACGTATCTTGTGGGTCCTTGGCTGCTCCCCGGCGAGAGCTTTACCACATACCTCTTCCTCGGAGCTGCCCTGACTGCCACTTCGGTGGGAATCACTGCCCGGGTATTCCGTGATCTTGGAAAACTGCAAACCCCGGAGGCGCAGATCGTACTTGGCGCCGCAGTCATCGACGATGTGATGGGACTCATCATCCTTGCAGTGGTTTCCGCGATCGCAACAACTGGGTCTGTTTCCACACTCGATGTCGCGCTTATCACCGGAAAATCCATCGGCTTCCTTGTAGGCGCTATTATTCTTGGTCATATGGCAGCCCCATTGCTTGGAAGGATCTTCTCGCTGATACATACCGGCGTGGGCATGAAGTTCACCCTCGCGATCTCCTTCGGTCTCTTCTTTGCAGCAGCCGCACAATTCATCGGACTCGCGCCTATTGTCGGTGCATTCGCAGCCGGTTTGGTTCTTGACCCTGTGCACTTCCGCTACTTCAAAGATCATAAAATTGTAAGCCATGTGCAGTCCGTAGTTGCAGATGCACCGGAGAACGTGAAACGCAAGGTCGGCGAAGCCATGGAAGAGCACGCTGACCGGCACATCGATGAGCTGATTGAGCCGCTCGGTCATTTCCTCGTGCCGATCTTCTTCGTGATGACAGGTATGGCCGTAAAAATCGAAACAATGTTTGATACATCTATCATGCTTGTCGCTTTGGCAATCACCTTTGCCGCATGTATCGGAAAAATCGCTTCCGGCATTGCTGCTGGCCCCGTGCGCAAATCTCTTGTCGGTTGGGGCATGGTCCCGCGCGGAGAAGTGGGGTTGATATTCGCTTCGATAGGACGTGGACTTGGCGTGGTATCCGATCAGGTATTCTCTGTCATTGTCATTGTTGTCATATTGACAACGCTCTGTACGCCGCCTGTATTGACGTTCCTGCTCAAGAAAAAAACGGCATGACCCGCAGATTCACCTTTGAAATGCACCACCACAGGAATAATGATGAAAAACAACATTTTTTTAAAGATGCAATAGTTCGCCCGACTAGCCCCTAGGAGCCTTGTCTGCCATGCGACTATCCTGTAAGTACACTCAACAATCTCTCACTTTTCTATGCCCGCCTCCGGAACCATCGCTCAAGTTATCGGCGCCGTCGTCGACTGCACCTTCCCCGCAGGCTCCACGCCGCTGGTGTACACCGCACTGAAAACAACGATAGGCAAGGAACCTCTCACGCTCGAGGTCCAGAAACACCTCGGTGACGGGGTAGTGCGGACCGTCGCGATGGGAAGCACAGACGGACTGCAGCGCGGCACCCCCGTCGCCGATACGGGCGCTGCGATTTCTGTACCTGTTGGTCCAGAGACCCTCGGTCGCATGTGCAATATGCTCGGTGATCCCATCGATGGCATGGCACCCGTGAAGACCAAGAAGACCTACCCGATCCACCGACCAGCACCTCCCTTTACCGAGCAATCCACGAAGACGGAGATCTTCGAAACGGGCATAAAAGTTATCGACCTCATCTGCCCGATCCTCAAGGGAGGGAAAGTGGGGCTCTTCGGAGGAGCTGGAGTCGGAAAGACCGTGGTCGTGAAGGAGCTGATCCGCAATATCGCCGAAGAGCACGGAGGATTCTCCGTCTTTGCCGGGGTAGGTGAGCGCAGCCGCGAGGGAAACGACCTCTACTACGAAATGAAGGAATCCGGCGTATTGGACAAGACCGCTCTCGTCTTCGGTCAGATGAACGAACCGCCCGGCCCACGCCTCCGTGTCGCTCTGACAGGACTCGCTATGGCAGAGTACTTTCGCGACGAAGAACAGCGCGACGTGCTGCTCTTCATCGACAACATTTTCCGCTTCACTCAAGCCGGAAGCGAGCTTTCTGCACTCCTTGGGCGCATTCCGTCCGCGGTGGGATACCAGCCGACACTGGCCAGTGAAATGGGACAGCTCCAGGAACGCATCACATCGACGAGCAAAGGGTCCATCACTTCCGTGCAGGCAGTGTACGTTCCCGCTGATGACTTCACGGACCCGGCACCCGCCACAACATTTGGTCATCTCGACTCCACAATCGTCCTCACCAGAAGCCTTGCGGAGCTCGGCATCTACCCAGCGGTCGACCCGCTCGACTCAGCCAGCAACATTCTCTCGCCCGAGGTCGTCGGACAGGAACACTACGATACTGCACGAGGCGTACAGCGCGTTCTACAGCGTTATAAAGAACTACAGGACATCATTGCGATCCTCGGCATGGAAGAGCTCTCGGAGGAAGATAAGATTGCCGTGCAACGCGCTCGCAAGATCCAGCGATTTCTCTCTCAGCCGTTCTTCGTCGCGGAAGTCTTCACGGGATTCCCCGGAAAATTCGTCCCCATGAAAGACACCGTGAAAAGCTTCAAGGCAATCCTAGAAGGATCCTATGATGCCGTTCCCGAGCAAGCCTTCTACATGAAGGGCGGGATCGACGAAGTTCAGTCTTAACCCCGTTCCGATCTTTCTTGTATCTCATGATCAACGTTGTCGTCATCACACCGGAAGGCATCTCCCACTCCTCACAAGCAGAGTCGGTGAGTCTGCCGACCACGGAAGGCGAAATCACCGTTCTCACCGGGCACATCCCGATTGTGACAACATTACATCCGGGCATGATGACGGTGCGCAGCGGGGGCGAGGAACAATACTTTGCCGTAGCGCGCGGTGTCGTGGAAGTCACGGGAAGCAGTGTGCGGGTCCTGAGCGACATCGCGGACCGGGTCGACAGCCTCGATGAGCAAGCGGTGGAGCAGGCGAAGCGACGTGCCGAAGAGTTACTTGCAAGCAAGCGCACCGATGACGAAGGCTTTGCCGAAGCCACCGCCGTCCTCGACCGCGAATTTGCTCGTCTCCGCAGTGTGCGGAGGCGGAAAGGTTCCCGCAGATCCCTATGAACAATGACACTCCTCGTCCATCAGCGGCCCCCCGACTGCATGGCACCAAGCGTGAGGAGATGGGCTTGATGATGAGTGTGCAACTTGCATGGGAGCTGGGCTACGTTATCGCCGGTCCGATTGTCCTCCTTGGATTCGGAGGAGC
>MFXW01000029.1:9326-41677 GCA_001787585.1 Candidatus Peribacteria bacterium RIFCSPHIGHO2_02_FULL_53_20 | reverse complement strand
CTTTGGGGGTTTTGGCAAAAAGCTTCCCCGAAAGAGAGGTTATTGGAATCGACTGCAGGGAGTTGATTTGGGGGTACGGGTCGGTGCATTGTGGTACGCAGCAAATGCCAAAATGACTATTGCACGCCATTATTGCATTAATAATGGATTTTTAATGATGTTTGTATTTTTTCTAAAAAATGTTATATTTCTAGTATGTGGGTATTCCTAGCGCTGGCTGCTGCTGTCTGTTTTGCGGTTGTACATTTGCTCGATGAATATTGCATTGACGAGATTTTTGAAAGACCTTGGATAGGTGTTATTACAAGTGCTGTTGCGTCGCTTGTAGTCATTGCACCGTTACCTTTTGTTTTGCCAATAATAGGATGGGAATGGCCGAGTAACTCAATAATGTTATTGGCCATCGGTGCTGGAATCCTTATACAAATCAGCCAGCTACTTTATTTTAATGCGCTTGCGAACACCAACGCAGGAATTGTTGCTGCCTACTGGAATATTATTCCAGCAATTTTACCAATTCTTAGTTTTTCAATATTTGGAAATATACTTACACCTTACCAATATATTGGAATCGTTATTTTAATTTTTGCATCTAATATGATGCTGCTTTCTGATCATAATTTAGAGACACGAACATCTGCCTTCATTTTTATGGTTGGAGCTTCATTGCTTCAAGCTATTTCCTATCTTATTCAAGATTTTGTATATGAAAATACTCAATACGTTACCGGATTCACTCTACTAACTTGTGGTATTATTTTAGTCGGTGTGATCCCTCTTATTTTTACAAAAGTAAGATCTGTCTTAGCTATCAGAAGTGGTTTGTTAAATTCTTCATTTAAATTATTTATTTGTATAGAAATTATAAACCTTGCAGCTTTGGCATTTGCGCAAAAATCTATTCAAGAAGGCATTCCTTCACTCGTTGCAGCAGTAGAAACAACAATGCCGGGTTTTACATTTATTATTGGCTTACTGATTGTTTCATTTTTTAAAGTTAAGTATGACACCCAAGTCTTTTTGAATCTTTGGAAAAAATATCTGGCACTTTCAATGATGATATTGGGTGTTTATTTGGTTTCTTGATTTTCCTTTAGGGGCAATTCTACATAGAAAGATGTTCCTTGGTTTTCCTGGCTTTTAAAAGTAATTTTTCCCCCTTGAGCCTCTGTTGCACCTTTAACTACATACAAACCAAATCCATTTCCATCAACACTCCGGACATTACTAGCACGATATAATTTCCCAAAAATTTTGTCTTGATCCTGTTTTGGAATTCCGCAACCTGTGTCGCTAACTACTATTTTTAGAACTTTATTCTCCACTTTCACATCTAATTTTACATTTCCTTTTTCGGGGGTGTACTTGATTGCATTACTCATAAGATTTTCTGTTATCATCAACATAAGACGTTTATCTAACTGAGCAGTACGAAGGCCTTTTGGTATAGATGATGTAAGATTCACATTCCTCTCTTTTGCTTTAGCGGACATGATATTCAAAAGCTCATCAAAGAATGTATTGAGCTCAAGATCTGTTCGATCTACCTTCATACGTCCTAATTGAATACGTGACACATCGAGAATCATCGAAACGAGATCAGAAAGGTGTGCGGCCACTCCTTGTAGTTTTTGGAAGAAATCTTTTTGTTCTCCCGTAAATGTTCCGATATCTCCATCCAGCAACATCTCAAAATCCCATTTCAACGCAGAAATAGGAGTGGCTAATTGATGACTAACGATGCCAAGTAATTCATCTTTTTGACGATCAAGTTCTTTTACTGCCTCAACTCGTTCATTATAAACACGCACAAGTGTTACAGTTAAAAGGGAAAGCAAAAGAATTAGAAAAAGAATGAACAATAGAAAAGGACGAAGCATTGCTTGCGTTCTCTCGTTGAAATCATCCATGATCACATCGATACCAACGATTGCAACTGCATTGCCACTTTCATCCAAAATCGGAGCATATGCAGAAAGCTGTACTGACCACTGGTCCTGCTCTAATTCATTCGCTGCTACCGGATGATAAAAAGCCTCATCTCTTAGGGTAGGATATGCAGATATATCAAAGGGATCTCCGGGCAAAGGTGCTACTTCATCTTCTGACACTTCTCCATCTTCGTTTAAATCTAGCTCTGCTATTGAATCCAAAGAGTCTGCATCAGCTACAAATTCCAAAATATTAGACTCCTTAGTCCGCCTCATGATATATGCATATTGAATGTTAGCATTTGCCAATCTTAATCTTTCTAATTGTTTAACCAATTTTTCCAATTGAGGTGTGTTTAGATCAGTTACATCTTTAACGCTCTCTACATCTACTGCACTAATTTCATTGGCAATGGTAGAAACTATTGCCGTAATTCGTTCTTGAAGTCTTTGTTTCAAAATTTGCTGTGTTTGTATGAATAATACATATGTAATTGTTGCTGCCAAAAGGGCACATGTACTAAGTGCCATAAGAACTCTTCCGTGGGCCCAATAGCTTTCAATTATTTTTTTTATTTTCATTCAAAGCATTATAACCCTTTATCTTGATTTTTGCTACCGATGCACAATGTCATTTTGATAGTTCTATTTGAATATAGTCATATTTTTGGAAATAATGAACCCTATGAACAAAATAACTATGAATAGTAGATTGCTAAGGAATTTATTTCTGGCTTTTATTAAAACATCTGACACAGTAATGTCAAATCCGATGATTGCTACCGCAGTCTCGTTAGTATCAAAAAGAGGCGCAAATCCTGAAACATATGTACCCCATTGATCCGAATGAAATTCTTTCGCTGCTACTGGACCTTCCAACGCACTTCTCATAATAGGATCCTCAGACACATCATACTGAAACCCCGGAAAAACGTTCTCTTCTGATTCCGATATAACGCCATCCTGATTTTCATCGATTCCTGATGGCAAGAAATAATTTGCATCTGCATCTACAACAAATTCCCAAATCCCCTCGTTCCCGGTTGGTCGAAGAATAAAAGCCCATTTCACATCTGGATTCTCTTTTCTCACATTATTTAAAATTTCAAAAACTCTTTGGTACTCAGATCTCTTCATATCAGCCGCAAACTGCAGTGGTTCAAGATCTTTGTAATCAATTTGCAAAGCAGTTGTGGCTGCGATTGCTCTTAAACGCTCTGCGGTCTGTTCTTTAATTAAATTCAAGGTCTGCAGATACATCGCATAGGAAACCCCTATAAACAAAATAACCAACACACCTGCTGCTGTTAAAAAAGCTTTTGTTTTACTCAAGGAAAGTATTTCTTTAAGCAAAGAACGATTAAGCGCAGCCAGACGAATGAAGGCAAAAAGGAAAAATAGGCTCAGGAAATATAGAACAGGCTTAAACGTCGCATTCGTAAGACTCCCTACATCGCTGGCAAACTTATCCACTCCGAGAACAGCTACTGTTTTCCCCATGCTGTCTTTAATGGGAGCCCACCCGGCAATAAGATTGCCCCACTGGTCTGCCAATGCACTGATGATGGTGGGCTTAATTAATGCGAGACTATTTTCATTCATTGAGTTCATGGGGTCGTATTTTTCTCCGGGCGGCGAGAGATGATCTGCCTCATCAATTTTTCCGTCTTTATTCAAATCTTTTTGCGCAGAGAGATCCAATGAATCGGCATCTGCGACAAATTCCCAAATGCCAAATTCCTCCGTTGGACGCAAGATATAAATGTATTGGATACCTTCGTTCTGCTGCCGGATCGCATTGAGCTGGCGGATAACTTTAGCATATTGCGGCTTAGTGATGTCTGCCGATGTACGTAATTGATTGAGATCATTCGCATCGAATTGCAAAGCACCTGTAGCAGCAACCGAAAGAATTTTTTCCTCTACTCGCTTTAGGATAAGTTTCTCGTTATTCTTGTAGAGAGCAAAGGTAAGAACACCTGCCAGAACGCCACAGAAAGCAAAGGCAGCAATGCTGCGCTTGCTAAGAAGAAAATCTCTTACGGTCGACGCTACCCTCGTTCCCACATCCAATTCCTTCACTGTGGTAGGAGCCGCTGCCCCCACTTTCTCCTTCTGCTTCACCATCTCCTGCTTCCAAATCGCCTCAAACATCGCTTTCTCGGTATGCGCCATTTCTTTGCTGCGGATGAGGAACGCTTTGTTTTCTTCGTGATTGATCGTTGCGACCCAGTCGCCGGCGACGACCTTTTCGGTATTGAAGGCGTAAACGGACTCTGGGACGAGGAGCGTCTGGCGATACTCGAAGACATCACGAGATTGATAGCGGCGACCGAGGGGGGTGTCTTGAGCGATGACGCGCGTGATGACACCATTACGGCGGCGGAGGCGGAAGTAGGAAACGAGGAAGTCGCGGAGTGGATCTTCGACCTCCGTATGACGGACGGGGAGGAAGTGGAGCATGTGTCCGCCGCACTCTTCGAGGAGTTTCGTGTAGGTCTGCTCCAATCCTGCTAATCCTTCGTAATGCTGGATATCGGCGCGGCTGACTTCGACGGAAAGTGAATCCACGAAGGATTGCAGATCCTTTTCGCGGCGCTCCATGGCTCTGTGCTTGTGTTCGCTGTCTTCATGGACCCATGCGACAACAGCGCCTAAAGAAGAGAGTGTGAGCTTTGGCGTCTCATTGATCACTTCGCGACCTAAAATCCCCTTCTTCAGAAGCTTTTTACTCGCAGAATCCAGCACCCCCGTGCTTTTCCCGGTCTTCGCGGCAAGCTCGCGTAATGTCATGGAACCTCCCGCAAGCAAATGCTTGAGAATGAAGATCTCCGTTCCGGAGAATCCGGACTCGAGAAGGTATTGCTCGATAGAAGCGGGCAACTGGGTCATCGGCAATTTCGTATGCTACCAAGGTCTTTACAGAACGCAAGGACATGATGGATTCACCTATTTCAGTATTTGCCATTCTCGCTGGAATTGCGGCATGAATAAGCCATTTCCTGGCGTTCCATGGTGGCATGGAACAGACCCCACCCTTAACCCTACAACCTCGCCCACTCATACGTCTCCTTGCTGATCACCCCCTCTTTGAGAGTTTCTTGATCATCTCCATCGAGCGATCATGATAGCCGCATTTTGCATAGAATTTGTAAGCGCCGTGGTTGTATCCAAAGCATTCGACCCGCACGTGAGCACAATGATGCGCTCGAAAATGTTGCTCCAGAGCAGCAATTAAATGTTTACCGATCTGATTGCCACGATGCTCCGGCGCGATGACCAGATCCATGATCCTGCCATCCAGAGATGCGTACGTTTCGAGATCATCTTGCGGCTGTTGAACCACACCGGCAATACAACCGACGATGTGATCATTCTGCTCTGCAAGATAGATCATGCCATTTTCCCGAGAGACGCGGTCGACCAAGTACTTGATGTATTCCCCAACAAGAAATGCCTGTCCATATTTATTCAGCTTCAGCGGATCAAGTGCAGCCACATGATCCTGCAGCGACTGGACCAGTGCCATAAGAGCATCGTCATCCGCTGGTCGATATTCTCGTATATTTGTCATACGTAGGCCGATGGTACGTGGAGAAAGGGAACGGGGGAAGGAGAGAACCTCACACCCTCGCCCACTCCCACGTCTCCTTACTAATCAACCCTTCTTTGAGAAGCCTCTTTGCATCATTCTCAAACGTCGTCATGCCCGTATCGCGACCGGTTTGGAGGACGGACTTGAGTTCCTGCGAACGGTTATCACGGATGATGTGACCGACGGCGGGGTTCATGACGAGGATTTCCCGCTGTGCGACTCTGCCGCCACCGACTTTCGGAAGAAGGCGCTGCGCGACGATCGCCTTGAGCGCGAGTGAGAGCTGGATGCGCACTTGCTGCTGCTGGTGCGGAGGGAAGACATCGACGATGCGGTCCACAGTCTGGACAGCATTGGGCGTGTGGAGCGTGGCGAAGACAAGGTGGCCGGTTTCGGCGATGGTGAGCGCTGCGGCGATTGTTTCGAGATCGCGCATTTCCCCGACCATGACGATATTCGGATCTTGGCGAAGGACGTGCTTGAGAGCCTCCGGAAATGAGAGGAAGTCTGAACCGTACTGGCGCTGGCGGATGATTCCCTTGCCTTCGGGGAAGAGAAATTCCACGGGATCTTCCAGTGTGACGATGTGCTCCGAGCGTTCCTGATTGATCTGCTGGATGATCGCCGCAAGGGAAGTGGATTTTCCAGAGCCCGTGGGACCGGTGAAGAGCACGAGACCATCGGTGAGATTGCAGAGCGAAGGAGCAACCGTTGCAAGACCGATATCGGCGATCCCCGGAATCTCCTGGGGAATGATGCGCGCAGCGAGACCCGGCACGCCTTTTTCATAGTGACAGTTCACACGCAGGCGCACATCGCCTACGGCATACGCGCTATCCATTTCTAATTTTTGTGCAAACTCCTTGAATCGCTCTGCGCCAAGGACTCCACGCACCGCGCGTTCCAGATCCGTTGCCGTGAGCGCTTTCTTTCCCTGTTCTACGAGGTCACCGTCGATACGGAAAACGACAGGGCTGCCGACAGCCAAATGAATATCGGATGCACCTGCTTTTGCCGCAGCAGCGAAGAGTTGATCGAGTCCTGAAGGCATAGAGATGTGGGAATGTGTCTTTAAGGATATTATACAATATTTCAGATTATTCTACAAACAGGGAATATTGGGTACGATTGGTCTATGGAAAGAAACCAAGCAGGGGAACGCATCCTCAAACTCCGGGCGGAAATCTGGCGTCTGAACAAGGCGTATTTCATCGAAAACAAAAGCGATGTTTCGGAGAACGTTAGAGATAGCCTGAAGCAGGAATTGATCGCGCTGGAGAAGGAATTTTCGGATCTGATCACGCCGGATTCCCCCACGCAGCGCGTCGGCGCACCATTGGATGGTCGCCTTCCGAAGGTGCGGCACCGGACGCGGAAGGAATCGCTGCAGGATATTTTTTCAGAGGAAGAACTCCTGGAATGGGAGGAACAAATCACGCGGGCGATGGGAGGAGACAGGAAAACGTTTGAATATATTGTGGAATTGAAGATTGACGGGTTGAATGTGTCGTTGATTTATGAACGTTGTAGAGACGCACCGGTGGTGCGTCTCCTCCCGGGTCAAAGAGACGCAACAGCGTTGCGTCTCTACACATTGGCACGTGCCGTGACGCGTGGAAACGGCATTGAAGGAGAAGACATCACGCACACGATCCGCACCATCGAATCCATACCACTATCGCTGACACTCTCCATGGCACACGATTCCCGATCTCCCGATTCACCCTCCGTAGCTTTAGCGAAGGAGGGTCTCACGACCATCGAAGTCTCCGGCGAAGTCTACATGCCAAAATCCGCACTCGAGAAACTGAATAAGGATCTCCCCGAAGAGGAGCGCTTCGCCAATCCTCGCAATGCTGCAGCAGGCTCTGTGCGGCAACTGGATCCGGAAATCGCTGCAAGCCGGGATCTCCGGATGCTCTGCTACAGCCTAGAATCGGAAGCTGCGGAAGCCTTGCATCTGCCGACGCAGAAAGCCGTTCTGGATTTTTTCCACGACTGCGGCATTCCGACACACCGGGAATATGCTATCTGCAAAACACCAAAGGAGATTCAGGGTATCTACGACGCATGGCAAAAGAAGCGCTCTGCACTCCCCTTCGATATCGACGGCGTCGTGATCAAGGTAAATGACCGCAGGCTCCAGCGCGAACTCGGGTCGACGGCCAAGGCTCCGCGGTGGGCACGCGCGTACAAATTTCCGGCGGAGGAGAAGACGGCGCAGATTTTAGATATCCAGCTGCAGGTGGGGCGCACAGGAGCGATCACACCGGTAGCACACCTGACGCCGACTCTCGTTGCGGGGAGCACGGTGACCAGAGCGACGCTGCACAACGCCGATGAGATCGCGCGTCTCGATGTGCGCATCGGCGATACAGCAATCATCCGCAAGGCGGGAGACATCATTCCGGAGGTCGTGCAGATCCTCCCGAAGTTGCGACCGAAGAATGCCAAACCCTTTCATTATCCCAAGCACTGCCCGAGCTGCGGTGGAGCGCTCGAGCGACCTGAAGGCGAAGTCGTCCATCGCTGTCCGAACCCGAAGTGTGGTGCCGTCCGCCAGGAGCGCATCGAGCATTTTGCATCCCGCTATGCACTGAATATCGAAGGACTCGGTAAAGAGACGGTCGAAGAACTGCTTGCCGCAGATCTGATCTCGGATCCCGGCGACATCTTCTTCCTCACGGTCGAAGATCTCCTCAGCCTTCCACTCTTTAAAGAGAAGAAGACGGAAAAACTGCTCGCAGCCATTGAACGCGCCCGCAGAATCCCTCTGGATCGCTTCCTTTTTGGGCTCGGCATCCGCCATATCGGGAGGGAGACGGCGGAGATCATCGCAAAGACGCTTCCGTGGTCCGAGCGAAAATTGACCGTAGAAGAACGTGATGCGGCTGCCAAAACCTCGCTATTTGGAGCGGGAACGCACACGGTCGAAGTGCGCGGGGTGACGATGGACGATATGGCGTCCACATTGCAAAAGACCACGATGGAAGCCATCGCGGCGATCAATGGCGTCGGTCCTGTCGTCGCGGAGTCCCTCGTCGAGTGGATCGCCGATGCAGATAACCGCGCGCTCCTCCACAAGCTCGGCAACGGCGGCGTGGTGGCGCTCCTGCCGAAGCACAATCAAGTACGGCAGATCTTCGAAGGAAAAACTTTTGTCCTCACGGGAACACTGCCAACACTCGGTCGTGAAGAGGCGAAAGCGATGATCAAAGCGCGTGGAGGAAGTGTCAGTGGTTCGGTGAGCAAGAAGACAGCTTATGTGCTTGCGGGAAGCGACCCGGGGAGCAAATTGGATGAAGCGATGAAGCTGGAAGTCACAGTGATCGATGAACAAGTATTTCAAAAACTCCTCTCGTGAACAGCCGCAAGATCCTCATCGGCATTCTCGCGCTCACTGCCCTGATCTATCTCCCGGGCGTCATCCGCAATGATTTCGTGTCGCTCGATGACATGCTGCTTATTACGAATAACGACAAAGTGCACGGCATCGATCCCGAGCACGTCTGGAGAATCTTCGTCAGCTACGATCCGGAGCTGTATGTGCCGCTCACGCTCCTCACGTATCAGATGGAATACACGATTACCGGGTTACATCCGTTTCTGTATCACTTGGATAATCTGCTGCTGCACCTCGGAAGCATCGTGCTGGTTTTTATGGTGCTGAAGCGTCTGACAAAGGATGAACGCCTCGCGCTCTTCATCGCGGGAATCTTTGCATTGCACCCTCTGAATGCAGAAACGGTCTCGTGGGCGGCAGCGCGGAAAGACCTCCTCTCGGGGTTTCTGATCCTCCTCTCGCTCTGGATGTTTGCGCGGTACCGGGAAACGGGATCGAAGCGATCGTACCAGTGGAGCCTCGGGATCTATGCACTCGCACTGATGGCAAAGGTATCGGTGATCCTGATCCCGTTTTCGATTCTGCTCCTCGATCTCCTACACGGAGATTTCCGCAGTAAAAAGGGCTCCGTTGAATTCTTACCCTTCACAGGTATTGCGCTCATCTTCGGAGGTATCGCATTTTTTGGAAAGACCATCCAGTTCCAGGAGCTGGGATTTCTGGAGCAGATCCTCCTCGCGTGCAAAGCGCTCGTATTCTATATCTGGAAGTTTCTGCTTCCCACAGGGCTCTCGGTCTATCATCCGCAGTTCTCCCCGGTGACGATTGCCGCACCGGAATTTCTGATCTCGGTTGCTCTCGTTCTTCTCCTTGTAGGCACTGCTTTTGCGTTACGCAAAAAAATCCCGCTTCTTGCGTTCGGATGGGTCTTTACGTTCCTCGCGATCGCGCCGAGCTTCATGAACTTCTGGAAAAAAGACACGATCTATTTCGCATCAGATCGGTACGCCTATGTCGGCGTCATCGGTCTCGCGCTTACACTCGGAGCCTTGCTCCTGCCGGTGTGGAAGCAATGCTCTCCGCACATCCGGTCGATCCTCGCTTCCATCATCGCTCTCGGTCTTTCCGGCATGACCTTTGCGCAAGCGCAAACATGGCAGGGTAGCACTGCCCTCTACACGCAAGCACTCAAGATCTATCCGGGATTTCCCGTTGCGCTCAATAACCTCGGCGCAGCGACCTACACCGCAGGGGATACCGCGCGTGCTGTGGCATTATACGAAGAAGCGATCGAGCGCGATCCCACCCTGACCTCGGGATACGTGAATATCGCTCTGCACCGGAGAAAAATGGGAAATGTCGAAGGAGCACTAGAGGCAATCCGGATGGGACTGCAAAAAATCCCCGCGGACCGACCGGTACTGGAAGAAGAAGTGAAGGCATGGAATATCCTTGGATCACTCCTCGATGCACGGGGCATGCGCGAAGAAGCGCTCGCGGCATACCGCAAAGCCGTGGAGCGAGCGCCGGAATCAGGAAACGCGCAGTACAACCTCGCGGTCACACTGCAGAAATACCGGTTGTTCCCCGAATCACGCGAGCATTTCCTGACATATCTTGCAATCGTCCCACGCGATATCGAAGCACGCTACCGTCTCGCCGCCGTGGAAGCGGAAATGGGGCTGCTTCCGGAAGCGGCAAAGAACCTGCGCATCGTCGTTACGAAAGATCCGGAGTACGAAAAGGCGGCGGAGCATCTGGAGAGGATACGGGGGTTGATGGGGGAATAGGGTTTCTCTGATATTGCGAATACCCGCTCATTCTGATCTTGCACAGACCATGATCCCGTATACTGCATTCAGGCATGAACACATCCGCCAGTACTCTCGTCGTCGAATGCCTCTCTCCTGCGTCTGCCACGCATCTGAGAATGGTGTTGGATTTTGCGCGTACGCACCTTGCTGGTCTCCGCAGACATACCGGAGAAAGTTACTTCGAGCACGGGCAGCAGATAGTGAAGGCACTCCGTGAGATCACTGCGGATACCACGCTGCTTGCGGCGGCCATGGCACACGACCTTCTCGTTCTTCCCGACGGAAAAGCGATCATGGAAGCTTCTCCGCTCACATCGGAGGAACGGTCACTCGCGCACGGCATGCACAAGCTGCGCAAATTGCACATTGATGAAAATACAAAAGATCTCGATCGCGTCATCCGCTCCTTCGCGAATGACAGCCGATTGCTTCTGCTCCGCATGGCACACCGTCTCATCGACATCCGCCACATCCGGACACTCTCCCCGAAGCGCCAGCGTGAGATCGCCCGGGAGACGCTCCACATGTACACGGCGATCGCCGGAAGACTCGGGTTCCACCGGTGGCGCCACGAAATGGAAGACATCTGTTTCCAGATACTGCAGCCGAAAAATGCCGCAGCACTGGAGGAGGAATTCGCGCGCATGAGCGCGGTGGATATGATCTGCATCGATCGAACGACGGCGTTTCTCCGGAAACAATTGGCGAGTGTCGGCATCTCCGCGGACCTCAGTCACCGCATCAAGGGGCTCTACTCCACGTACCGCAAAATCGTGGTGAAAGGACGTCCATTCCGTGAGCTCACGGACCGGCTCGCGCTGCGCATCATCGTTCCATCGCTTGATGACTGCTACCGCACACTCGGTGTCGTCCACCGTTGCATGCATCCTGTGCCGGGAAAACTCAAGGACTACATCGGCGCGCCGAAGGAGAACGGGTACCGCTCCATCCACACCGTGATCTGGCCGCTGCCCGGGGTCACGGAACAGCCAATGGAGATCCAGATCCGAACGGAGGAAATGGACCGCGAATGCGAGCTCGGCGTGATGTCGCACGCGGAATACAAACGTATGACCTATGCCTTGAATAGTGTCGGGACAGCAGTGGATCTCTGGCGCAACCTGCAGACGTTGCGGGCGGAAGCACGGTCGCCGACGCAGTTTGAGAAAGCGCTGCGTTCGTATTTCGACGAATCGCATATCGCCATCTTCGACGCCCAGGACAATCTCTATCACATTCCCCGCCCGGCGACTGCGCGGGATTTTCTGAAGATCGCCTGTCCGCATACCCCAAAAACAATCCGCGTTGTGCGGATCAACGGCAGGAAAAAACCGGTGGAGACGGAGCTGAAAGATGGGGATTGTGTGGAAGGGGTGTGATTATTTTTTGGGAGATTTCTTATTGGTTTTTTGAAAAGGCTTCAGTTCATTGAATGTTAATCCCTGCAAGTTCAACGGATGGATTTCTTCGCCCGCATCTTGAAGTATAGGAATGACTTTGAGCAGTGCCGCTGCGAGATTTCCCCCGTTGTCATATAGTTCTTTCACGAGAACATACGAAGGGTGCCCAGCTGGGATCCCCGCACCCAACAGAGCCTTGTGAATGTATCGCCAATCGACTGGATAGCCCGCATCCAAGTCCCGCAGGTGTTTTGTTCCGTGCGTAGGCACAATGCCCGGCACACGATCTTGGTAGAACTGCATGGGCTCGGCTTCGATCCGGGCAATCAGCGTACAAAGAACGCGTGCGATTGGTCTTGTGACTTTCCCGAAACCCATCAATCCTTTTTGCAATTGTTCCGGGAACCGCTCATGCCAATCCCGCACGACTTCTGCAGGAAGTTCTTTGTCAATCGTCGACTTGGTCATCACCCTTAGTGGAGGAAGGGCGCTCACAAATGCGCCCTCTGCCATTTTGGTGATGAGATCGGATCGCAGCCATTCGGAATCATTGCGCGCAATGTCGCGCATGGCATCGGAAATTTTATTGGCTCCCTTCAGCCCCACGACAAGATTGGAAGCCATCTCCCGCACGGTCGAGAATTGTTTGAGTGACTCATCCATGATGTCCAGAGCGCTTACACGAGCCATTGCTTCTTCAACGCGCTGCGCACTGATCTGCTCGAGAATGCGGAAGACACTTGAAAATCGAATAGGATGTATGCTCCCTTCGTCGCGTTCCAGTTTCTGGAGTTCGAGATCTTTTTTGCGTACGGCTGTACGATCGTCATGCAACTTCTTCGGAAGAAAATGTAATGCGAGATCATGCATGGTGACATTGGCAAGCTCGCGTGCGGTGCGCATCTGCAACCCTTTTCCTTCCAGTGTTGCTCCGTTGCGCCTGAAAAAACGAGTCCGGTAATCGGCATACATTTTTCGCAGTCGCTGAAGATGATCCTCATCACGAGCAATGACCTGAATCAATGCCTCCACGGAAATTTGCTTGCTCACATGATTTTCAAACAGCACTCCTCGCACCTCCGCATCCGGTCGATAACGCTGTTTTCTTTCAACGGTATCTTTGCCACGCTCCTCGGGAGCCTTAAGTCCGAGAAGTTCTGCAACATCGGCAGCCGTGTAACCGCGATCCTCCATCGCAGCACTGGCAAGCTTGCCGAATGTTTCCCGTTTGCTCTCCTCTGCATATTCCTCCGACCACCCTTGCAATAATTTCTTGGCATCGCGGGGCGGCAGTATCTGCCGTACTGCCTTCTCAGCACTCGCCGGATCGATCCATTCGCACTGAATGAGAAATTGCGCATCGTGGGGACCGAATCCGTAATGATCTTGGAGCGCCTTTGCGGTGAGCGGCACATGAAAACGCAATGCCAGATCACGTTCCACTCCCACGAGAAAATCTGCGAGTGTTCTCTCGACTGTGGATTCCCGATACTTCCATTTTTGCACTTCGCTCCAGACACCGAGCCCTTGGGCTTTCCGCAACGCGTGCATTTGTTTCGTACATTTGGATTTTCCACCGTACATGGCATCCACGATGCTGATGACCTCAAGGCAGTCCGGGACTGTATCTGTTTGCTCCCGCTGCCAGATCGTATTGAAGAGGTGGGGGAAGCTCTTTTCTACCTCTTCATGACCACGATCCACACCTATGCGATGGTAAAATGCATTCATATCAAAGACTCCAAGAAGATGTTTCGATTGGTTCCGGATGTACTCGATACTGCTCAGGAGATCCGTGCATGTTTCATCCATCTGAAGAAGATGCGGAGCTGTGAGTACATCGATCATCTGTTCGCGGATACCCAGAGAAATTCCTCGCTGCTCCCAGTCACGAAGAAGTAGGGTGTACTTGTAGCGGCTGAGCAGTCCCTCCTTCTTCATATCCTTCTCCATGGGGCTGTATCCATTCGGACTTAAGCCAACTCCATGCGCATAGTCCCGAAATGGCATCTGGCAGAGAGACCACCGCACTGCGGCAATGAGTTTTGGGAGATCCGTCTTCCGCGTCTCGAAGATATCACTCAGCATCGCATTGCCACGTGCAACCGCCATTCGCTTATGACCTTTAAAATCGTTAATGTCCCACAAATCAGGTTCTTCGAGAGAAAGCTTTTCGCCGTAATCTGCTGGAAATTCGCTGCGAAGCACAGAGAGAATGTAAAAAAAATTATCTCACCAGTTTCACACCAATGTAGTGGCCACTGGAGTCGGCATCTGGTTTTTTCGTTCCGCCATTCTTCCGATCTTCGACTACTTGCTGTAAACGCAGGATTTCCTGTGCGACCACTTTGGCCAAGGCTGCTTTTTGAACGTCATTTGCGAGCTCTTCTCGTGACTTACGCATCAAATTGTTGGCATAGGCACCGATTCCGTGAATGTTTGCAAGCGTTCCAAGATTCGTCGGCATACCATCCGGCCCGACGATGATCGTTACGGAAATTTCTCTCTGTTTCGCACTTTTCCCTTTACCTTTCTTCCGGACCGTCGCGGAATATTCCAGAAGTTTTACCGAAGGTGTAGTGTCGATGCGAAGATGTGGATTCGTAGCTAGATGTAACGGGATCGACTCTGTGGGAAGACGTGTCGTCGTCTCTGAAGTCGCAACCGAAGCGGGCGGAAGCGATGCCATGACAGAAGGCAATTCCAGCGCTCGCTTCAAGCTGCGTTTGACTTCGCGTTCAGACTTCTTTGCTTCACGCGCGATCACGTATGAGCTCGTGGGCTTTAAGGGAGTTCCTTCTGCTTTCGATTGTTTGCGGGTTTTGCGCATCTGAATGGCTTTGATGTCGGGAATCGACTCCGGAGCGCTCATCCCTTTTCGTTTCTGATCGCGATCATGAGCTTCGGCATCTATCATGCATTGCTGCTGCTTCCATGTGGCTCCTTCATCATCGAGCTTGTATCCCATTTTTTGGGCCATATCACGGACATAGGCCTCCCCGGGGGCATCGCGCAGCCACTGCATGCGAAAATGCGTTCGGGCATTCTTCCGCTCTCGCTCCGATGCTCCGGTATTGCGAATGTGCCCCAGTCTCCCGCGCATTTGATCAAGTGCATGGCGCTGCACATTCGTGAGAACGTCATAACATTCTGCGCCGAGATGAAGCGCTTCGGAAATTTGCGAAGGAGGAGCAACAAGAACGCGCCGCGAATCTCCTTCCTTCTTCGGCGCATTGAAGCCGTTGGCGATGATCCCCCAGCGGTTGTCTCCGGCTTCGGGATCAAATGCCCATACTTTGACCGGCTTCCCTTCTTCCTTATGCGCTTCGATGATGCGATGCGCATATTCACGGACGTGCCCAGCAGGCGGAACGACAACGGTATCGAGCTCGTGTGCCTGTGGAAGATGGAGTGTGCTTGCGGTTTTTTCGTCCCGGAACATCGCATCGCGATACACATCCCACGCCTCTTCCGTCCCCTGCTTCACGGGATGGCGCGCATCGCCGATGCCGGAGAAGGCAATAGGCTTCATGAGACCCAAACGGATCATCTGCCGGATGGAGAGGACCGGTGACCGAGCCGTCCACCCGTCGATACCACGATCCTGGCCGGTAAATCCCAATAGCAGAGTCGGCTGCCCAGAGGCCTGCGCCGCCGAGTCGGTCACGGACAAAGGATTGTATTTTCCCGCTTCATCCAGAGCCATGAACCGGAGACGTCGCATAATTTCTTCTCGGACATCCGCGCGGATGAGCTCTGGATCACGCGTGAGCATCGTGCCATACGCGATACAGAAGTGCGCTGGATGTTCCATATTTGGTTGTGTGGTATACGCATTGCGATCCAGTGCAAGGTGCGGATGCGTTGTCTTCACGTGGTACAGTTCACTCTCGAAAAGTGCGTGAGCCGAATCCCCGAGGTAGCGATTCCCGTGTTCTTTCTGATCATCCGCCAAGGGAATCGGCTTCTCGGGCTGAGGAACATTGTAGGCATCAGGCACGAGAACAATGCGTCCTTCCATTAATGCCTCCAAAGTGTCGACAATGTGCCTCTGACTTTTTGGAGCCACGCCTTTCCATGATGCCGCACGCTTACTGTCCATTTGCTCAAAGTAATTCTGCAGCCGTGTGGCAACCGGAGGAGCATGCTCTGCTTCGTCAGCAATGGGGAAGAGATTGTAGAACGGATGCTGCTTTCCTGCCGGACGAGCGAAGCTCCCTGCAAAATCATCGCCATACATTTTGCCGAGACTTTGCCAAAACGAATTCACGTCTCTGCGCTCCACTGTATACGGCGGCTGGAGCACCGCATACTGTTGCCCCAAAGCGTTTTGTTGCATGTGTTCCCTCCGAAGACCAAGAAGTGCGCCTGTAGGAATAGAGGCGATATCCACTCCGCGTGCGATCATTTCCGCCTGCAATTCATACATGGCACGGCTTGTGAGTCCCGCGACAAGACTTTTGCCACTTCCGTATGGAGAACGGATCAGGAGATTGGCCATCTTGAAGCGCACACCGGTGACACCGCTCAGCGCGATCCATGCAAAGAGTGCCTTCTGATGTTCATACAACTCGTGATCGTTGGCCCGGAATCCTTCTTCCTCAAGTGAGTGCCAGACCGTAAACATCCGCTGGACGAACGCTTGGGAAAACTCATCAGATGTTTCAAATGTATGGGAAAACCAGTAGCTGAAATCGTCAACGGGAGGCGTAATGATGTGTTCGGAAAAGCCTTCTCCAGTCCAGCTCCATGCCTCGGCATCATCCGCAGGGTACACCGCATCCATCTGCCCGTGCATGGCATCGAATATCCTGTGGGCATCTGTTTTTCTGGATCCCTTTTTCATGGGAAGTGACTTCGCCGGCGGCACGAATGCTTCTAATGCCATAGAAAGTGCTTAATCGTAAAAGAGCTGTCAGGAAAGCGCAATGAACACATGAGAATTTATCTGCTCATCACCCTTCCCTTTCTCTCTGCATCTGCAATACTGTTCCCCGGTCTTCTTCCCTTTTTCTCATGTCCCGCATCCGTCAACGTGAAATCCACGCACGCCGCAAACGCAAGACCAAGCTCGCGCGTCTCCGCAAGCAGTACGCTTCCGCGACCGGTGTCGCCAAAGAACAGATCCTTGCAAAAGTTCGCCGCGTTTCTCCCGCGATGACTGAAGATCAGTTCGTGAGCTCGGCGAAGAAGAAGTAGCTGCAGGATAAGAAAAAGAGGGATATTGACTAATTTTCGTTCAAGTGTATTTTGACTATATGAATACCTCCGCCGAAGCTACCAATTTGCAGCAGGAACTCGGCAGCTTCTTTTTCCCTGATTGCGGACTGCGACATGAGCAACTCTTGGATCATCTCAAAGCCCGCTGTGTTCGTCTGCTAGTCATCAATACCACCCTTCTCAATCCCCTGTGCTCAGCAGAGGTAAAACTACACAGACCCGCATGTCCGCATTTCAACGATGCCAGACAATGTAGTGACCCCATTGAAAGAGCACTGATGCACCTCACACAAGCAACGGGAATATCCCGACGATCCGACATTCTGGAGTATCGGAAACAACGAAAGCTCCTGCAAGGTATCGACCGCGCCATCCGCGACACACGCAAGCATCTCCATAACACCCGTTGCCCGGGAACATATGCGAATGCCGCCTTGCTCTGCAGCCAGACACGCGATCAGTTTCGCAAAGATACCGATGGTCAACTGCCGGACATGCTACAAAATGTCTACAGCCTAAAGGCAATGGAACAAGCACTACTCCAACTGCACGGGGACATCCGGACTGCATTGGAACAGTTGACGCAGCAACTGATGGAGGAACTCAGTGGGCTTAAAAAAACATGATACTCCCATAAGGAAATCTCTACTTCTTCTTGTACAGAGCGTGAGTGCCAATGGAAAAAAAATGTGCTGTATCACCTTCAAATCTCAAAATAATACGAATGTGTAAATCAACAGAGATACTCCAATATTTTTTGAGATGACCGTGCAGCCGGTGCAAACGAAGAGAGGGATGCAGGGGGTTCACTCGGAAAAGTTCAATGGTTTTGAAAGCTCTTGTCTGACTTTCCTTCGAAAGAGAGTCCCAATTCTTGTCAAACTTTGGGAGAGTGTTGATAATCCGGATCCTCATTTCTTTATCGGAAAGAATTCTTCCAGTGAATCACTGGGACCGAGAGTCCTCTGTTTTCCTTGAGCGAGATCTCGTTCTCCTTGCTGGAGATCTTCCAGAAGTTCCGCTTCGGTGATAAGATTTTCCTCTTGATCAACAAAACTCAAAACGTAGGCACTGATGGTCATGCCCTCGCACTTTGCTCTTTTCTTCAGAGCAGCAAGCTTCTTTGGCGGAATGGAGATACTGAGAACGGAACGCATAGGAAGATTGGAATTGTATGACAATTGTATTACAGTCTATCGCAAAAGGCAAGAGGAATGTGGAAGATATTGTCGCAAACAATATTTACACAAACCGCATCGCGATCACCCCGATGAGAATGAGCACAATACTCATCCATTGCTTGAGATTGAGTTTCTCACCATACATGCCCCATGCCAGAAGGGCAGTAACAGCGAGCGAGCCGCTCCCGATGGCATTCGCGATAGCTATAGGTCCCATGCGAAGAGCCAAACTAAAAAGCCCCGTCCCGATGAGTGTGGGAAAAGAGCATGCAGCAATGATACAAAATGTCTTCCATGAAATTTTCTGCGGTACCGTACCGAATGCTGCCCAGCGTATGGCGATGAGCACGGCGCAGGCGACCGCAATGGAAGTTTCCCAGAAATAACTACTGACAAGCGGATCGGCGACTGTCGCAAGAACTGCAAGCGCATAGAACGCGAACGCAATGGAAAGAGCGCTCAGAATGGACAGCGCCAAACCCAGTGCATGACGATTATCGAGATGAGGGAATGCATTGCGCTCCAGCCCGAGAAGAACGCTTCCCAGAATAATCAGTGCGATGAATGCCAATGCGGAAGGCGCGAGTGGCTGATCCAGCAGGAGCCATCCCAGAATCACCATGACAATAGTCAGAACTGCTTTGTTGATCGTGGTGGAAACACCGACAACGATATACCGAAACGAGGCATATGCGAGCGCAAGCGACACACCTCCTGCGACACTGGAGACTGTCAGCAGCTTCCAGTGACCCAAGACCAATGTAATATCCTGAGAAGACGCGCCATACAGCAGCGGCAGCAATGTGAAGAAGAACCCAACATTGCGGTAGAATGCGAGGCTGAGTCCGTCGATCTTCCGCGCATGATGCACAAGCAAAAGGTTCTGCAGCATGGAGCCGAGCATGGAGCCGATAGCGAGGGCGTAGAACACATGGGAAATGTACTCCTATGATTCATGAGCAGATACCGGCAATTTGTTGTGAATGCGCTGTTGCTACATCATTTCCTTGGGTAAACTTTGCCCGATGCCCAGGTGGCGAAACTGGTAGACGCGCACGCTTGAGGGGCGTGTGGGAGCAATCCTATGGAGGTTCAAATCCTCTCCTGGGCACCAGAAATACAAAATGAATAGGCTGATCAGCAATTGCCGGCTCTCCTGAATCCTGCGGTTTTCGCTTCAGCTTCCGAACAAAACCATTTATCACCCTCTCCCGGTTTAATCTGCGTCCGTTTGTAAGAGCCACAACCTGGCACATGGTAAATCATTTCACCTTTGCTATTCACATTCCCTTTAATGACGCAGCTACTGCCTTCAGCAGCTTGCACCTGTTCTAAATCATTGGGTTTCTTTGAAGTAGCAGCGGCTGGAACAATGCTCAACGGAACCAGTGAAATGCTTGATCTCGATTCTCCACAAGAAGCCCACAAACCAGCTCGTATATTTTTTGCCTCCATCTCAAGTGCATTATAGGAATCTGTACGGGAATGTGGATATTTGCGATAGCTTGCTGCATACCCCTCTCGAATCATCTCTGCGCCGATATCCCGTCCGTCGAGGAAAACATACCGCAGAAGCCTACCAAAATTATCTCGATCATCTGATGAATCAGTGCCAAGGGTTACATTCTTGCCTGTAAGGAAAAAGGAAAGTTGCGCTGAGGACTCATTACCAAAACATTCCATCGGACTTGTCTCAGGCGCATCAAGTCCGATAATCCGCACTTTCTCTTCCTTGCCACCAATACTCACTGTGATGGTGTCTCCATCGGAAATATGTGTAACTGGGAACATATCAGCCGCCGCAGCCAATGAAGACCCTTGTGATGTTGCTACCGCTAAAGAGGAGGATTGCCTAACAGAAACCTCACTCGAAACAGAATTTTTTACAGTGGGAGCGCTCGAAACAAAAATAATGATGCCGACAAAAAAACCTATCACTCGCATCCACCACTTCACGATAATACTACCAATGTTTTTTATTTTCGGAAGCAATGAAATTCCTATAATCAGCAATCCTAATGAAGGGAAAAAATCGCCAGCCAGAGCACCTAAAACACTTATAGCGAGAAAGAAGATGCTGAATCCCCAAGCGACAAATCGTAGAATAATTTCGATCATCATCCGTCAGTGTACATGATGGATTCTGTACTATCGGCTTCATCCCCCAATCATTGAAGAATGATGCTGATCTAGATGATACTCAGAGCATCTTCAGCAGCCTCTCCCTCTCCCCTCTTGGAATCGGCAAAGCTTCAATGTAATCCCACAAAATCTCCTTGGTCACGGTTTCACCTCTCGTAAGTTTTTTTAATTTTTCATACGCATCGGCAGCGCCGTGTTTGCGCAGGACGGTCTGGATGGCTTCGGCGATGACTTCCGGATGCGCTTCGAGTTCACGGCGCACAGCGCTACGATCCAGAGACAGCTTCCCGAGCCCCCGCGCGAGGGAATGCAATGCCAGCATGTGGTAGCCGAATGCCACGCCGATATTGCGTTGCACCGTGGAATCGCTCAGATCGCGCTGCAAGCGACTCACCGGAAGCTTCTCGGCAAAGTGCATGAAGAGCGCTGTAGAGACGCCCAGATTGCCCTCAGCATTTTCAAAATCAATCGGGTTCACTTTGTGCGGCATGGTGGAGGAACCTACTTCTCCTGTAACGACTTTTTGCTTGAAAACGCCGCGGGAGATGTAGAGCCAGCTGTCTCTTGAGAAATCGAGGAGGATCGTATTGATGCGACAGAGGAGATGGCTAAGCTCGGCGATATCGTCGTGCGGATTGATCTGCGTGGTAGCGCTTAAGGGAATGAGCCCGAGGGAACGGATGAAGCGCGCACCGAACTTCGGCCAATCTGTATCGGGATATGCGGCTGCATGCGCGGAGAACGTACCCACTGCGCCGCCGAGCTTCCCCTGCATACGGAAACGCTTTAATTGATCGGACTGGCGCTGCAATCGTTCGGCGAAGACCTGAAACTCCTTTCCCACGGTCGTCGGCGTCGCCGGCTGACCGTGCGTGAGGCTGAGGAGCGAAACCTTGGACCATGATCGGGCAACACGCGTGATCGCATTGGTTATGGTTTTGACACCCGGACGGATGACGTCTTCCAGCGCACGGTGAATGAGAATGCCGTACGCGAGATTATTGACGTCTTCACTCGTCAATGCGAAGTGAATGAAAGCGGTTTTGTCCTTGAGCCCGGCAATCTTCGAAAACCGCTCCTGCAGGTAATACTCCACGGCCTTCACATCATGCCGCGTCCGTGATTCGATCTTCTTGATCTCTATGATATCGCGTTCGGAAAACCGCTCAACAACGCCACGTAATGCCTTTTTCTGCTGAGCATTCAGACGCAGTTCACGCACATCGGGAAGCTCTGCAAGCGCGATGAAGTACGAAATCTCCACTTCGACGCGCGCATGCATCAGCGCCTCTTCGGAAAAATAGGAACGCAAACTATCGACGGAAGATGCGTAACGACCGTCGAGGGGGGAGAGGGCGTGATCGAGCATTGGGATGCAGTGTAGCAGAAATCGGATGACCGTTTGCGAGGATTGCGGAGGTAGGGGCATAGCGCGCTATGCCCCTACGGATGCTGTAAACATTCGCCCAAGTGTTATGCCTCTTTCTTCTCTGTATCCTTTCCTTCAAAAATCGCCGTAAATTCCTCCACCGTCATCGTTTCTTTCTCGAGAATGATCTTTGCAAGCTCATCGAGCTTTTTCTGGTGTGTCTTGAGCATTGTAAGCGCTCGGTCGTATTGCTTCTCCAATGTCTTTTGGACAAACGTATCGATCTGGCGGGCTTTCTCCTCGGAATAATTGCGCCCTCCGGAGGGATCGGCGCCAAGGAAGAAGGATCCGCCTTGCCTTTCGCCATAGGTTACAGGCCCAAGTTCACTGTCCCCCATCCCGTAGCGCATCGCCATGTTTCTCGCGATTTGCGATGCACGTTCCAGATCGCTGCTTGCCCCCGTGGTGATTTCCGAGAAGACCAATGCTTCCGCGGCGCGACCACCGAGCAGTCCACAGATCTCATCAAGGAACTTGCTGCGACTGGTCGTGTACTGATCCTCCTGAGGAAGGAACCACGTGACGCCGAGCGCAGACCCTCGCGAGACAATCGAGATTTTGTGGAGAGGATCACTGTCCGGACAGAGGTGCCCGACGATTGCGTGCCCAAGCTCGTGATAGGCCGTGATCTCCTTTTCGTGCTGCGTGAGCTTGCGGGAGCGCTTCTCGGAACCGAGCGTGACTTTCTCCACGGCATCATCGATGTCTTTCTGCGTGACTTCACGGCGCTTTCTTTTGGCAGCGAAAATCGCAGCTTCATTCATGATATTTTCCAGATCCGCGCCGGTCATGCCCACGGTTTTTTTCGCGATCACGGAAAAATCAGCGTCTTTGTGCATTTTCTTGTTGCGCGCATGAACTTCGAGAATGAGTTTACGCGCCTCCAGATCGGGCTTGTCGATGAAGACACGGCGGTCGAAGCGGCCGGGACGCAGAAGAGCAATGTCCAATACGTCCGGACGGTTGGTAGCAGCCATCACAATCACGTTGGTCCCCTGCTCAAATCCATCCATCTCCGTGAGAATCTGGTTTAAGGTCTGTTCACGTTCGTCGTGCCCTCCGCCGAATCCAGCACCACCGCGCTGGCGGCCGACCGCATCGATTTCATCGATGAAGATGATGCATGGCGCATTGCGCTTGGCACGGAGAAAGAGATCACGGACGCGCGAAGCGCCCACTCCCACGAACATCTCGACGAATTCGGATCCTGCAATCGAGAAAAACGGTACGTTGGCTTCTCCGGCAACCGCTCGCGCAAGCATGGTTTTTCCCGTTCCCGGAGGACCCACGAGCAGTACGCCCTTCGGGATCTTCGCGCCGATACTGAGATACTTCTTCGGATTTTTCAGGAAATCGACGACTTCGATCAGGTCTTCCTTGGCTTCCTCACATCCGGCGACATCCTTGAAGCGTGTCTTCACTTGCCGCACATCGGCGATACGCGCTTTGGATTTGCCAAATGCCATCGCATTGTTCTGGCTACGGGCAATGCCGCGAAAGAGCCAGACAACGCCGCCAATCACCAGAAGGAAAAAGAGGAGATCCGGCAAAATGGCAAGGAAGAGATTACTGGTCTCGTTATCTTCGATTTCCACAATCGTGGGATTTGTGGGATCGTTCCATCCGAGCTCAGCAACGCTGTCTCCGTCCTCTTTATACGAGCGGAGGACAGCGCCGCCGCTTCCGGAGACCGCGAATACCTTGTTATCACGGATGGTGATTTTCTCGAGCGTCCCTTCCGCGTATCCTTTGCTGATCTCTGAAATTGGCACTTCCTTGGCATCGGCGTAGGGATCGCCGAAGTTATCAGGCACTGCGACCGAATAGACGGAAAGAAACAAGAGGGAACTGAACAGCAGAATGCTCAGGAGCCACTGTTGCCGGTTTTTTGCGGGGGGCTGGATAGCCATGGACGGAGGGCAGAATAGCGACGAGACAGGAAAATATGAAGCAAGTATAAGACGAAAAAGGAGAGCATGTATTGCAGGGACATCCCTACTTCTCTTAGGATCGATGGGTCATGTTACGATAGCAGCCGAAATGTGCAGCCTCTATCGTTTCCGCGATCTCCTGCGTACACACGGCGACCTTCTCCTCGTCATCCTCCTCTGTGTGGGGGTGTTTTTTCTGCAGGTGCTCCATCTCCATGAGGCTGCATTCCCTGTGACAGACGAGGGATCACACGCGGAAGTCGGACGCATGATTGTTGAAGGTTTTGCTCCATACCGTGATTTCTACTATCCCCATCCGCCGCTGCTCCCGCTCCTTATAGGAAGCGGCCTCCAATTGTTTGGAGGCATGTACCCGATCCGCTTTATCTATCTGCTGCTGAATGTCACAAGTGCCATTCCACTGTTCCTCATCCTCCGCAGACTCACGGGTGACCGGTTCGGTGCCGTGATCGGCGTGATGATGTATCTGACATACAGTGAAATGGTCCATCATGATTTTCGCTTTCTTGCGCTCCGGCAGCTGAGTAATGTGCTCGTCATCGCTTTTGCGTCGATGGGGATACTGTGCAGACAATGGAAGTACCGCTCGAGCATAGAAACCGTATTGGCATCGCTGACGGCATTACTTCTCTATCCTGCAACTGTAAACATTGCTCTCCTTTCCCTCCTGATCATTCTTCGGGAAAGCACAAAGCAACAACGCGCCGCGCAACTCCGGCATTACGCCGCTGTAGGATCCGTGACCATTGCCTTCCTTCTCCTTTTTTACGCATTGGTACCCGGGAGCTTCGATCAGACATTCCTAGAGCATTTTGGTCTTCCGACGATGTCGCGCTGGGGACGCATCCAATGGGTCATGGATAGTGATCCACGCGATCTCTTCTTCTATGGCAGTACGACGGCTTCCCTCCTCCTCAGTACCGCGCTCCTCCGAGGATATCGTTGGTTGTCTCTATGCGCACTGAGCATGATCGGCGCAATTTTTCTGCCAGCGGAGTTCTGGCCGCACTATTTCGTTACGGCGGCGTTTGCATTCGCAGTCGGTGCTGCGCTGCTTCCCACTCTCCTTCGGAGAATGCTCCCTGTGCGGACAGTCATCATCCCTTGGACAATCGCTCTGTTGATCCTCGCACTCCACATCGATCGTACGCTCCCGTCGCTGCTTGCCGAATGGAATGGCAATCGCGGAGGCGACTACCATCAAATCGTCGCGCAGCTGCGTACCTATCCCGAGCCTGTCCTCACCTTCATGGAGCCAATCTATGCCATTGATGCGGGAAAAAAGCTGACGCAACACCCATACCGTGCGACCCGCTTTACGACCGCACACATGTCTTCTCTGCATCACATCAATGCATCGCAATTTCTTTTGCTTGCGGAGGACGCCTGCACCATTTTCTTGACGGGATGGGACCGGTCATTTCTGCCGCCGGAAGTGCTGCAGAACTGGATGAAACTGTATGAGGTTGTGAGCGATGATCCGCGCATTCTGCTGACACATAACCCTCATTGCTCCTGAAGAAATCGCATGATGCAACTGATGAATGCATCATGCAAGGCATCCGAAGCAATGCACGAAAAGAATGATGTTGGGTATAGTGCCTGCCATGCAAACGCGGAAACGCTGTCTCTCTCTCTCACTCGAGATCATTCTCGGACTGATCATCATTGCAACGGGAATTGCGCTCTTTGCTATGCGCGAAGAACCAATGCTTCAAGATACCCTGCAGATCCAGTGCTGTGATGAAGGTGATTACCGCTACCTCGCAGAGCACTTCTGGGGCATCCCGCATGATCTCAGCACATACGCAGAGGATTTTCACGGCTACTGGGGGACGGTCCTCGAGAATGTTCCCTTCCGCGATCTTGGTGCCGGCACGGCATATCTGCTCCTCGATGCATTCGGTCTGAGTAGAGCTCTATCAGCACATCTGTTCCTTGTATTGATGCTCGCAAGCTCATCTCTTTGCTTCTTTATCTTCACTTCCAGAATGATCGGCACGGCGCGCGCTGCACTGATGCTTGCAATTCTGGTTCTCCTGCCACAGCAATGGCTCCTGACGGAAAAATTCCTCGCCGAACCGTTCCTCCGTGCGCTCCTCATTCTCCTGCTCATTCCTGTACTTTCCCTCACAAAAGACACAAAACGCCCGGTCACTGCTGCAATGTGGATCGCCGTTCTGACCCTTCTTGCATCTCACTTCAAAGTGATGTGGGTGATGTTTGGTGTGATGCTCCTGCCGATCCTTCTACCCACTTTCCTCAAAAAAAGACAATGGGCAGCTGCGGCAATCCTTGTGGGAGGCATCATAGTATCTCCTCTGACACAGAGTTTCATTCATGCAATACGTTGGGGAGATGCATCGATATCGGGTGGCGCTGGTTTGCATCTTACCGGTAAGTACCCGTCATTTCTGCCTTTTGTCTGCGCACGATCACCGAAAAACGCAATCCCATGGAATTTCTGCAATCAGGAGAATAGGGAATTCATACCTTGGTGGGCTTTCCTTCATGAACAATCTGCAACCACCGATGTCGTACATCTCGTACGATCGCTCGATGATGCCGCTCTTCCGTTCCTGCTATCACAACCTGTAGATACGATCCGCAACGTCGGCGAAGGGTTCATGCGTTCCACAAATTTCCCCGACACGGACTCTATCGTGCTTCGGATGATCGACTGGCTGACGATGGTCACGCTGTTCTGCGGATTGTTCTTCAAAAGAACGCGCATCCTGAGTGCGTTTGCTGTTGCTCTCTGGCTCGTTCCCGCAATCGGCAACGCCCTCTCTGCCTACGACGGACGCTATCATCTGATCATGGCAGGATTACCGCTTGCCATAGCGGCTTGGATACTCTCGCACATCCCTAGATCAGCACTGCAGAAACTGCGCAAGTCAGCCCGCAATGCGGTCATTCCTGTGCAAAAGCGAATGTCTCGGAGCGTCATGTACTCGTCCCACACTCTCGACAATGTTCTCCGCATCAGACCACCACTGCAACTCCTCTGCATCATCCTTTTTTTGGGATTCCTTCTGCGCTTCTCCGTCATACAGAATCCTGGTTGGAGTTTCGATGTGGGAGAATTCAAGAGCTGGGCGTGGAACATCACAGAAATGGGTGGGGGAGAAGCTTACCGCGACCAGGGCCGTGCAAGCATGCTGCCGAACTATCCTCCGATGTCGATGCTGATCCTCGGGGGAGTCGGCCATGTGTATAGGTTCTTCATTGCTTCTGAATTTGATGGAGCACCATTGCTCTACCATATCCTGATCAAATTACCTGCGATCCTTTTCGATCTGCTTACGGCAGCCCTTCTCTTTTTCCTGCTCCGCCGCATCCGTACGGAACGAGCGGGAATTATTGCAGCCGCTGTCTACGCATTCCACCCTGCTGTGCTCTATGACTCCGCCGTCTGGGGACAGACAGACGGGATTTTCACCTGCTTCATGGTAGCCGCCATAGCAGCGACAGCCTGGAAACGCTGGATACTCGTGGGAACATTTGCCGCACTCGCGATGCTCACGAAATTTCAAGCAGTGGTGATCCTCCCTTTCGTGGCACTCCTCATGTTGCTCCAGAATTGGAGAGTGGCGCTTCGCATTATCTTTGGAGCTTTTGCCGTGACCGCGCTCGTTCTCATCCCCTTCCTTCCCGACTATCTCGGCGACATTTGGCACGTCTACACACATTCCATCGGCTACTATCCCGGCCTCACCTACGGCGCTTACAACACCTGGTTAGCGTTCTTCGATGGCAGCCCACACTCATCAACGGACATGGCTATAGGGCTTCTCTCCTACCGCGATATCGGCATCATGATCTTCGGAGGTGTGATCGCTATATTGGTCTATCGCTTTGCGCCGGGGCTCCGAAGCGCTTTGCAGCGAAAGAAACATCAGGAGTTGTTGCTGCTCTTTCCCGCACTCACCGCATATGCATTTTTCCTTTTTAATACAGAGATGCATGAACGATATCTGTTCCCGCTCATGGCGCTCGGCATCGGCTTCATCTTTTTCTCGCGCCTCGGGGCATGGCTCTACGGTCTCTCCTCACTACTCTTCTTCCTGAATCTGCTCGGAGTGCTCCACTGGACAGAAGCAGACCGTATGCTCTTTGAAATTCCCCATCTCCCGAGGACCATCGGTTTTGCCCATACTGTGCTCTTCGTTCTGTGGGTGGCAGTGATTGCTCACAAGATCTCTCCGCCCTCACTACTCAAGAACATATGGCAGAAAGTTCGCCGATACCGAGTTCTCTTTTTACGCAAGAGAATGCGATAGTCGCCATGAGGAAAACATAGATTTTTCGGCTGTAAGATGCTATAATTCTTAGATTCACACAAACACACCAAAAGCGGCCCGCGGATGGATCCGATGGGAGCGGATCTTGCTTGCGACCCTCCTCATCGGCCGCATTTCCGTGTTTCTCCGACGGATGGGAGAAGTGATTGGCTTCGATCCCGGGGCGCATTTCCAGATGCTCGAAATCCTGAGCTGGGTACATCCGGATACCGACATCCGTGGAAGCTTCTATGGTTACCATCCACCGCTGGGTTTTCTTGTTCCTCACAGCATCCAGATGCTGTTTGGCATTTCCCCGGAAATCAGCGTGCAATGGACATCATTCCTCGCAGGACTTGCGACATTCTTCTTCCTGCGAGAAACGCTGCGACACTGTCGTCTGCTCTATAAACCATCCGGCATTGCATTCCTCTATCTCGCATCGAGCATGCCGATCCAGGTATCTGTCAGCACGAGCATCAATCTCGATGGCATCGTTCTCTCTATGGCAGCGGCGGTACTCTGTGCCTCCATTCACATGTTATGGCCCAGTTCTATATTTGAAGATCCCTCTCAACCGGACAGACCCCTGCCTCTGCGTTTCGGAATGGCAGATCCCCTTGTGCGGTCAGCAATACACGACTGCATCGTAGCAATGATTGCACTGTGTAGCGCTCTTGCCGGAGCTGCTCTTACGAAATTCTCGGGAGTAGTGATTCTGGCTATTCCCGCATTTGTCGCATGGGCTCAGCCCTATGGGCGTGGGTGGTGGAGACGATGCAGCATGGGAGCTTTAGGATGCGCTCTCGCCATTGCGATCGTCTTTCCGTATTACTTTGCGCGCTACTACATGCAGGAGGGGAAATTTTTCCCGCTCAATACGGAATGGAATGCCGGAGGTGCAGTCGAAGATGCGATCACTCTACGAAAGAAAGATCCTGTGCATTTCTTTGCCGAACTCTTCAAACCCACCACGGTTCATGCGGCGCAAGGACCCACATTCGCCGATACCCAGGTAAATCGTCTCGCAGACACCTGGCGGGATATCTGGATCCGGAATCAATTCGCAGGCAAGACAACGCCCGGCGCTCTGCGCGCGGGGCTGGTATACATGGAAATCGCCCCATGGCTGATGCTCATCGGCTTCTTCATCTTCTTGATGCATAGTCGGCGCAGAACACCTTGGGTGCGCCTGGGTTGGGTTCTGGTCGGCTTCTCGCTTCTGCAATGTGCTGCATTGATCCAGTACATCTACCGTGTTCCCTATGCGGGATGGTACCCCGCTAAAGGACTCTACGTTCTTCCAAGTATATGGGGAATTGCCTATCTGATCGTAAGCGCCTTCCAGGATCAGCGTCTGATTCCAAAAATACTTCGGCACCGGATTCCCCTCCTGCAACAGGGACTCCTGTGCGCAGTATTGATCTTTGTGACTGTGAATCATGCGATACCAGCGTATTAGCGAGAGCAAAAAGCATAGAGCATACAGGAAAAACTTTTACCCTTTTTGCGTTATGCTTTATGCTTTATTGCGATGTCCCGCCTTCCTGAGTCCCCCGAAGCAAAACGCGCCCTGCTTTTGCTCCTTCTCGTCACCGCCATCGGATTCTTTACCTATGTGCAACGCTACAACGAACCGGCGGCATTTTTCTGGGATGAGAACTACCACATCGCAAGCGCACAGAAATATCTGAATGGCATCTTTTTCATGGAACAGCATCCGCCGCTCGGGAAACTTCTCATTGCCACAGGAGAAAAACTCCTCAATCGCAATGCACTGGACAACCAGTTCATCAGCACGGACTACGGCACGGAACTTCCTGCAGGATTTTCCTTCGCCGGCTATCGGTTTTTCCCCGTACTGCTCGCATGGCTCACGGCACCGCTGCTCTTCCTGATCTTCTGGAAACTGACGAAATCGGATCTCGCCGCCGCCCTTCTCTCTTCCTTCTACCTCTTCGATAATGCGCTCATTGTGCATCTCCGTGGCGCGATGCTCGAACCCATGCTTCTTTTCTTCGCGGCGCTCACGATCTTTGCGTTCCTGCTCCTGCATGAAGAAAAAGATCCGAAACGCTTTGGATGGTATTCGGCGCTCTTTGGCGTAAGTCTCGGCTGCGTCCTCACTACGAAAGTTGTCGGCCTGGTGATGATTCTCCTGATTCCGGCACTCGGTTGGCTCCTCTGGTCCAAAAAGGATCTGCTCCAGAGATTTTTGGGTATCGGCGCACTGGCATTTTTTGTGACGTTTGTCGGCGTATGGCAGATCCACTTCGCGCTCGGAAGTACGATCAATCCGGCTCTCCCCGACCAGGGCTACTATCAGACCTCGGAGCAATACAAAGCGGTGCTTGCAGCCGGCAAGAACGGATCCGTGCGGTGGTTTCCCGTGATGCTCAGAGATTCCCTGAAATTCGTCTCGCATTACAATAACGGCGTGCCGAAGCTGGATCTCTGCAAAGAGGAAGAGAATGGCAGTCCGTGGTTTTTGTGGCCGATTGGTGGACGCGCGATCAGTTACCGCTGGGAGACCCCCGACGGCGGACTCTATCAGTATCTCTATCTGCAAGTGAACCCGGCGGTATGGTGGATCTCCTTCGCCGGAGTCATCGCTGCAGTAGGCTTGCTACTCTCCTCGTTTGTGATCGACATGAAAACTCCGCTGCGGGATCGTCCGCTGCTCCTGATCTTCACGGGTCTATACTTCTCCTACATAGCGGCCATCTCACAAATCAGCCGCGTGATGTACCTGTACCACTACTTCCTCCCGTTGCTCTTCAGCTTCTGCGTTCTTGTTCTGGTACTCATGGAACTCCGCAGAATCGGGAGATGGACTGTCACACCTGAGCGCAGACTCGGAGCTTTCCTCGCTCTCACTCTTGTCATCTTTGCCTCCTACGAATTCTACCGCCCTCTCAGCAACTATGAACCCATCAGTGACGGTGCATTTGCAAAACGTACACTCACCGATCTGTGGGATCTGCATTGCGTGAATTGCGCGAAGACGAGTCCGTTTGTGCAAAAGCCGTAGGAATTTCCTCCTCTTCGCTGCTTCCTCTTCAGAGACTCCTCCATCCCCTGACCCCTTCCTCCACGGGAGGAAGGGGGAGCCCACTCTAAAAAAAGGGGGCGGTCGCATTGGAAAAGCGCCGTCACGCATCCCGTGAACAGGGCGTAAAAAGCGCGCTGTCTGAGCGACGAGCCGCAGCGAGGAGCGAGTTCGCGCTTTTCGCCCTGTGAGCAGTGATGCGTAGGCGCTTTTCCACCTGCGACCACGCTTTTCTTTGCGGTACTTTCTTTTGGCAAGACAAAAGAAAGTACCAGTCCGTTGAGAAGCAACCGATGACATTTTTGTGTACCAATGACCTTTTATCACAACGCTTTCCACAACGTCCACAACTCCCGAAACATCTTCAAAATCACCAATGGACTCGCTCCAGTCTGACTTCCTTTTGTACGCGGATAATGGGAAACATCCACCTGCTTCCACCGCACACCGGTCTGCCGGGCGCGCACGAAGAGTTCTGCGTTGAAGAGCGCCCCAGTTGCATGCTGTGGTCGTATGCGCTGCCAGAGATCGCGGCGGAACACTTTCATGGCGCAGTTCAAATCGCGCACCCACACCCGGAACACGAGCCAGGTGAGAAATCCGAAGCACTTCGCATTCACCTTCCGCAGCAAAGAATCTGCGCGCTTCCTGCGCCGACCAACGACAAGGGAGAATGCACCGCAGGAAGGCAGCAGCTTGTCGAAATCCTCGGCATGAAATTGCCCGTCACTGTCCATGAATGCCACCCACTCCGTGGTTGCGGCATCGCAACCGGACCGCACGGCAGCGCCATATCCCTGATTCTCCGGATGCGTGACAACGCGCAGGCGAGGGTATGTTTTTTGTAATACTTCGAGAACCTCCCCCGTACCGTCACGGGAACCATCATTCACTGCAATAATATCCCCACGAATGCTGCGTTTGCCCATCCAGGCATCTACATCCGCGATGGTCGCAGGGAGATTTGCCTCCTCGTTGAAACACGGCAGTGCAATGGAAAGCTGCATGGCGC
>MFXW01000029.1:0-9316 GCA_001787585.1 Candidatus Peribacteria bacterium RIFCSPHIGHO2_02_FULL_53_20 | reverse complement strand
CCGCACCCCTGCAGGGGTGCGGCTCATCCAAAACCGCAGCGGAGATTTATGAATCTCCGCTAATACAGCGTCATCGAAGCTGTGGACGGCGTCCCAAGCTCTGCGCCTGTCGGGCTGCTCATACGGATATTCACCGTTTCTTCTGAGTCAGCTGCGGCATCCGCAGTAATCGGAATGAAGAAGGACTTCGCAGATTCTCCAATCTCGAAAATCAGCGTTCCGCTTACAGCCGTGTAATCGCTTCCCGCTCTGCCGGTGCCATCCGTTGTCGAATACTGCACTGTGGCTTTACCCTGTGCACCTCCGACACGCTGGATGACGATTTCCGCTTTCCCTTGCGACTCGAATCCATCGTAGGAGGCACGGCTAAATTTGAGGGATCCCGATCCGAACGGCGCTGCCTCCTCATCGTGGATGATCACATTTGAGGTCGCCTGCCCGAGAGCAGCTCCTGTCGGATTGCTGAGTGTGATCTTGAACGTCTTGTTGCCGTCGATTTTCGCATCGTCGGTCACCGCAATGGTAAGGGTTTTTGTGGATTCACCGGCGGCGAAACTCAGTGTGCCACTGACGCCCGTGTAATCCGTGCCGGACTTGGCGCTGCCATCCACGGTCGCATAGGCTACGGTAACCGCTCCCGCCGTCCCACCAAGCCTTGTTGCTGATACTGTCAGAGAACCCCCCGCTTCGGCAACAATGTAATCCAGTGCGCTTAAGCCCACTGTGGGCGCCGCACTGCTTGCGGCAGCGGCAGAGGACGTGACCGTGGGAGTTTCATCATCGATGATCTTGATATCTGCCGTTGAAGGCGAACCGAGGCTGGCATGGTTCGTGGGATTCTTGAGCACGATTTTAATGGTTTCGGTGCCTTCGGTAAGGGTGTCATTTTTGAGATTCACTGTGAAGACGGCGCTCGTGGATTTCCCCTCAAAGGTCGCGCTCGCAGTCGCCGGCTCATAGTCGTCTGTCGTAGCTGTCCCCGGCTGCAGCTCGTATTCGACGCTGACTGTTCCCTGGTTTCCACCCGTGCGGACGATGCTGATAGTGGCCGTCCCATCCTTTTCATTGCCTGTGTACGTGAGGGTGGTGAACCGGATAGTGCCGTAGGGATTCAGGGAATAAGACGCGACAGAAGATGAGGAGGAAGATGAGGAGGAAGATGAGAAAACTACAGAGGATGAAGAAACTACAGAGAATGACGCATCATCCTCTTCGCTGGAGGAACTGCTGCTGCGGGAACGCGAACTCCGTGATGATTCGCTTTCGGCATCCGCGAGCCCCAGTTCTACTCGCAGGCGCTGCATCATGACCGCGACTTGTCCGCGTGTGACGAAGTCATCCGGACCGAAACGTCCGTCTGCATACCCCTTGATGATGCCGGAATTGAACATCGCTCCGACCGACTCATCGTAATAAGCGCCCTCGGGAACATCGCTGAAGAAACTACTGCCGCGGATACCCGCGGCGCCAACGGTTGCGCCTATGCCCAGCACCATGCCGAGTGCGATGAAGAGAAGATGGGAAGAACGGAGCTTCATGAAAAAAGTGGGAAAATCCGGGCAATGTTAAGGCATGCACAGACCATTTTGTATTGCATTCTTCTCCACCCTAATCCTAATCCTAACCCTATTTAGCGGTACCCCGCAGCCTTTGCCTCCTCTTCCGAATAAAAATAGATGCGGTTTTTTGGCGCCAGACCCTGCGCCTGCGCGGCGTCTACGGAGTAATAGCGTTTCCCTTTTTTGGAAGCGACAAAACGCATGCCATCGGGAACAGCCACCGTCCGAATGTCTGTCTTGAGAATGCCCGCAGGAACACGGAAAGCGCCGCTTCCATCGGGGATCACCTGCCGATCGCCGAGAAACAGTCGCACATCTCCCTTCATTGCTCCGACAAGTTCCCCGTTTTCGATGCCGCGGATAATCACCGTCGGCATGAGAGGACGGGTATCGGGGATGATACGCATCTCCGGAACAGAGGCAGCGCGCGCGGAAAGAAGTCCGCTCACGCAGGCAATCACCGTCGCTATTCCAAGAAATATGCAGGAACATACGGCACGGCGGCGGAGCTGGCGCTCGGCATTTGCTGGTGGATGCCGGTGCGGGGCTTGAGCAAAGTGAACGGGCACCTCTCTACGATGACGCAATCCACAATGCGGAATCAGATAGTCACCACTAATCTATTCCTTGAAATACGAAAAAATGGCTGAAAGCAGCCATTTTTTCAGTTCCATGACACAAAAGAACACCTATTTCTTTGGTACCAGTGGGGGTCTCGTCTTGGCTCCCGCTGCCGAAGCTGCTGCCGGCTGCAGTTGGACCGGAATCACATCGAGAATAATGTCATGATCGGGATCATAGAGAATGGCGCGATCGGTCGTCACCACGAGGTGATCGCCATTTTCGGCCTTATTGTAGAAAGGATTCCTTTTGCGAAGCTCTTCGACATTCACGATGGTGGCGACTGTGGGTTCCACGTCCGTAGAGAGCTGGATGTGCTTGCGAAGCCGTTCAACAACTTTGCGCGCAGCCTCACGGTTCTGGCTGGTATTGCCGGTCTGGAGCTGCTCGAGACGGACGGTGAGCTGCTCAAGTTGATTCTGTGCAGCCTGACGGCGGTTCTCCATGGTAAATACGAGAGCAATGAGCCCGACAACGAAGACGATGGAAAGAATCTTGCGCATAGATCTCAGGGGGAATCGAAGCAGAAAAATTCTGCAGGGCGAAATAAGACTAGCGAAAACGGCTGCTTGTAATCAAGACATCTCGTCCTTGCAGAAGCTACAACAAATGATTAAACGTTATTCTGCCACAGGAACCACATCGGGAATTTGTTCCCCAACCACCGGAACATCGGTGTCCCCTATAGTGCCTTCCTCCAGTGGAACGCTTTCCTCTGTAGTGTTTTCCTCGGAGGGAACATTTTCCTCTGTAGCAGGATCCGGCTCTCCTTCATCAACGGGTGTTGCGAGCGGGTCTGCGGCGGTTCCATCACTTCCTTCTCCAGTATCCGTGTTCTCTTCCGGCGTCTCGGCTGCATTGCCATCCTCTACGGGATCTTCAGAAACATCTGGAACCTCAATTCCCTGCTCCATGGATGATTCGGTCTGCTCTTCAATAACGGGCTCTGGCTCCACCGAAGTCTGCACCTCCTGCACCACGAGTTCGAATCCATCCGGCAGGATCAGGATTTTTTCCCCCGATCTCCATGTGAATTCAATGAGGAGATCCGGATGCGTCCAGATATTGTCGACGTGGTAGCGACTGCAACTAAAGGGCTGGCCATCAGCATCGAGTTGCACTCGATTGTGGATGCAGTCATTCCAGACACTGTTACTCGAAAGTGGGTAGCCGAGCGCATCTACCGGGAAAGGAATCTTGCGGATGATGCCAGGCGCGGATCCTTCAGCAGTGAACGGATCTTTTGCTCGCAGCGCATGCCACGAGAAAACGATGCTCTCCACTGCAGGCTCGCGCACTTCGATGGTGAATCCGGTCTCGGTCACCGCGCGCAAACGGTGCAGAGCGAAGCTATTGCTGCTGACGGTAACAATCGGTTTCTCCGCCATTGGAGGATCGAAGGAGATAAGAACACCTGTGCCACCCATGGGAATAAGGGCGAACCCTGCCTGGTTTCTGGAGACAATCAGGGATCCGGAGAGCGTCAGTGATCCCTTGATTGCCACATCGCCGAGGAATTGTGCGAACCCTTCGATGGTCACATCTCCGAGAACGTACAACGCATCTTTAATTGTGAGGGACTCTACATCGACAGCACCGCCAGTACCCACACGTACAAATTGCGTTCCTTCTGCATCTGTTACGGCAATCTTTTCGGATGCTGCATAGGGAACGCCATTGATGATGAGATCGCCTTCAATGGCAATGCGTCCGCGCAGCGTCGCTCCGCTTTCGGACTCCAGAGCTGCAGCGTGCACTGTGCCTTCTACGATAATATTTCCTGTCGATGAAATATCCATGACCTGCAATGCACCGCCTATCGAAAGATCGGCTTGAATCAGGGCTGAACCTGAAATAGTGATGTTCTCTAATGGCATCTGTGCGTCGGTCTCCCCTGCCCCGCGTAGCCCAGAAGGCGAAGTGGGGTTGTTTTCCTTTTCCCGAAGAATCTCCTCCACCAATCTTTCCACATCGCTGCGCAAATCCAACTCCGCAAACTGCAAACGGAATTCTTCTCCCACAGCTGCTTCGAGATCGAGGTCTTCCATCGCGCCGTCGACCATCAGCTGCACTTCATCGGCGATCTGCATGTCATTGATCGTCTGCAGAACGCGTTCGGAAATGGTATCTGCGGCAAGGGAGCTATTGCTCCGGGCGATAAGCACGTCGATTCTACCTTCGCCTTCTTTGAGGCCACTCAATGCAACTCCGACTGTGGGTTCGCCCGCTTTTGCCCTGCGAACGAAGCCTGGAATACTCGACGGTGTGAGCGGATCACCCGGACGAATAGAGAGTATTTCTCCGGAAGCGGACTCCGGACCCTCTACGACGGCCTTCGTTGAAAGTTGACCGATGAGACCTACAAGAATAGTCCCGGGAACATGAATGCCCTCGGCGCCACTGAATTTGTTCCCGATGAAGGCCGCCTGGTCGGTACTGGACACGATACCCATGACATTGGCGTCGGCCTCAGTGGTACAGCGCTTCACCGTATTCTCTTTGAGGACATCGATACAAACGACTTCACCAAATTCCAAATCGGGTGTCGACGTGTAGAAGTATTCAGCGTAGTCGGCACCACCACCAGTGAAGTTTCCGTCCGCGGTCGCCTCACCCCCGGCAGTAAATTTGAAGACAAGGTTTTGCGTGGATGTCACGTCAGAGTAGACCTCGAAGATCGCTTGACCTGTAGTGACCTCAGCGGTGTCGATCTTGAGTGCTGAGCGGTTGAAGGCATTATCCGTCGTGAGCAGGAATTGGTCGTCCGTGCGCAGGGTGCTGCCAGAGGTGCGGTAAAGATTAGTGTCGAAGACGCCTTTGTACCCGAAGAGGATGCTCGGCGCGAGCGGTACTCCGCCATCCTTATTGTGCGTGTAGCTTTCGAGCGCAAGCACAGAAGCACCGGATGCATACAGATACGCGCCGGTCTGGTACTCCGCAGCAAATCCGACGATGGCTCCTGACCCCTGTTTCACCAGAGACTCGACGATAAGATTCCCGGAGGAAGAGAGTGTGTCATTAGCAAAGAGTGTACGACCGGAGGCAGTGCCGAGGATTTCGAGGGAGGTACCGGAGAAGGTGGCGGTGAGGGAGATCACACCACTGGTGACGGTGATGCCCTGACCGGCAGATCCACCGGTGTTCAAGTCTGTGGAGCAGGAGAATTTGTTATTCGTGTCATCCCAGAGAACTTTGTTGGTGGAGAGATCACAATCGGAGAGACCAGCGCCTTCAAAGGAAGAGACCCAGAGGGAAGCGCCCGAGGCGGAGGTTTCCCAGACAAGGGTGCCAGAGGAACGGAGGGAGTTCGTGGCGTAGAGAGTGGTACCGGAGGCGGTGCCGATGACATTGAGTGCAGGTGCACTTGTGCGATCTTGGGTAGAAAGGGTAAGAGCCGCTCCAGAGAATGCACGCATAGCTGTCTGCCCGTAGACATAGAGTCCGTCACCGACATTCAGACCGTGAGCCACAGTAAGATTACTATTGATGCGTGCGGATTCAATGACATTCAGACCGTACACATCAAGTGCACCAATAGTTGCAGTGGGGGTATCAAGCCCGTTCAGTTCGACTATCTGAAGACCGCTCGTATAGTCTGCTACGTACGCGTAGCGGCCGGCGACAACAACGTCATACGCATTACCACTTGTATTGTAGGTACCAACAAGCGTGGGAGCGGCTGGGTTAGATATGTCGATGACATGGAGACCGCTTGCCTCATCTGCTACATACGCGTAGCGGCCAGTGACTACGACACCGTTCGCAGATCCGCTTGTATCGAGGGTGCCAACAAGCGTGGGAGTGGCTGGGTTAGATATGTCGATGACCTTGAGACCGCTTGCATCATCTGCTACATAGGCATAGCGACCGGCGACGGTGACATCCCAAGAAGTGCCACTTGTATTGAGGGTGCCAACAAGCGTGGGAGCGGCTGGATTAGATATGTCGATCACCTGGAGGCCATCGTCTCTGTCTGCTACATACGCGTAGCGACCGACGACGACGACATCATACGCATTACCACTTGTATTGTAGGTACCAACAAGCGTGGGAGCGGCTGGGTTAGAGATATCGATGACCTGGAGACCTGCGATATTATCCGCGACGTACGCGTAGCGGCCGGCAACAGCAACACCAAAAGGATTACCGCTTGAGGCGTAGCTACCAACGAGAGTTGGAGTGGTGGGGTTACTGATATCTACAATCTTCATGGAAGCATTATCCGCAATGTAGGCATAGCGTCCGACGACCGCGACATCCCAAGCAGCGCTTGTATCGAGGGTGCTAACAAGCGTGGGAGCGGCTGGGTTAGAGATATCGATGACCTGTAGACCTGCGCCTTCATCCGCTACATAAGCATAGCGACCGGCGACGATGACATCATACGCACCACCGCTTGTATTGTAGGTACCCTTGAGGACAGGATTACCTCTTGCAGCATGAATGATGGAGCCACCGGAAGCAGCCACCATCGTGAAGGAGCCGGAACCCACTATTTTCAAAGCAGTCGCATTAGCAGTGTTATTCTGAGCGGTGATGGTACCTTGAAAAGTCGATGATCCTTCAACAAGGAGTGTACCCGAAGACCGGAGTTCATCCTGTGCATGAAGAATCCTGCCGGAGGATGTTCCAAGGATCTCAAGAGACGTTCCTGAGAATATTGCAGACAGTGCGATTGTCCCGGCAACAGGCTGTGTCAAACCTTGAGCAGCGACAATCGTTGCTGCACCACCCGAATCGTCATCACCACAGCTGAATTGCTTGGTGGTAGAGTCCCAGGCAAGAGCTTGCGTGTCTCCATCACAATCGACGAGGCTGGCTCCGAAGAAGGAGCCCACGTAGAGCGAAGCTCCGGAAGCCGCTCCTTCCCAGACAAGGGAGCCACTGGAACGGAGAGAAGTGGTGGCGAAGATCGTGGAGCCAGAGATGGTGCCGATGACTTCGAGGGTTTCTGTGGGAGTAGAGGTACCGATGCCCACATTGGCATTGAGGATATTGAATTCATCGGTGGTTTGATCATCGAACTCAAAGCGTCCTGTGGAAGAGGAGAGACCGAAGAAGCTGTTATCGAGGATGAGGAGGTCTCCGGTGACCGTGATATCGCCAGAGGTTGCTTCCCCGAGGTCGAGCGCGGCTCCGGCGGCGCCGGTGATGTCTCCTCCGAGAATGGTGAGATCAGTACCAATGGTGGCGGTGGTCTCGGTGATCAATGTTCCCGAGGAGCGGAGTTCGTCTTGGGCATGGAGGATGCGACCGGAGGCGGTACCGATGATTTCGAGAGCGGTACCAGAGAAGGAAGCGGTGAGGGAGATCACACCACTGGTGACGGTGATGCCTTGACCGGCAGTACCACCGGTGTTGAGATCGGTGGAACAGGAGAATTTGTTATTCGTGTCATCCCAGAGGACTTTGTTTGTAGAAGCGTCACAGTCGGTGAGACCGGATCCTTCGAAGGAAGAAACCCAGAGGGTGGCTCCCGAGGCTGCTCCTTCCCAGACAAGGGAGCCACTGGAACGGAGGGAGGAGGTGGCGAAGATCGTGGAGCCAGAGATGGTGCCGATGACTTCGAGAGTCTCTGTGGGCGTAGAGGTACCGATGCCCACATTGGCATTGAGGATATTGAATTCATCGGTGGTTTGATCATCGAACTCGAAGCGTCCTGTGGAAGAGGAGAGACCGAAGAAGCTGTTATCGACGATGAGGAGGTCTCCGGTGACAGAGATGTCTCCGGAGGTGGCTTCTCCGAGATCGAGGGCGGCACTGTTGGCACCCGTGATGTCTCCGCCGAGAATGGTGAGATCGGTACCGATGGTGGCAGTGGTCTCGGTGATCAATGTTCCCGAGGAGCGGAGTTCGTCTTGGGCATGGAGGATGCGACCGGAGGCGGTGCCGATGATTTCGAGGGAGGTACCGGAGAAGGTGGCGGTGAGGGAAAAGGCATTGCTGCCGTTGAGAGTCAATCCTTGTCCTGCGGTGTAGGTAGATCCTGTGTTGAGATCCGTCGAGCAGGAGAATCTGTTATTCGTATCATCCCAGAGAACTTTGTTGGTGGAGAGATCACAATCGGAGAGACCAGCGCCTTCAAATGAGCTAACCCAAAGAAATGCACCAGAGGCAGAGCCTTCCCAAACCAAAGAACCACTTGAACGCAACGATGTGGTCGCAAAAAGATCAGTGCCGGAGGCGGTGCCAATGATTTCCAACTTCGTATCCGGAGAAGTGGTTCCAAGACCAAGACTGCCCATGAAATAACTCGTGCCATTCATGATCGTGAGAGCCGCTCCGGAGAGCGTGGCTCTGGTGGAGAGGTTGCCTTTGAAGAGACCGGTGGATTGGACAATGAGAGATCCTGAGCTGCGGAGTTGGTCCTGGGCGTGGAGGAGGCGGCCGGAGGCGGTGCCCATGATCTCGAGAGCGGTACCGGAGAAGGAAGCGGTGAGGGAGAAAGCATTGCTTCCATTCAGAGTTAATCCCTGACCCGCTGTGTTTGACGTAGATCCTCCCTGGTCGGTGCCGCAGGAGAAGCGACCGGTTGTACTGTCCCAGAGCAATTTGGAGCTCGTCCCGTTATCGCAGTCCGTAAGATTCGCGCCCTGCAGACTCGAGATCCAGAGCGAAGCTCCGGAAGCCGCTCCTTCCCAGACAAGGGAGCCCGATGAACGCAGAGAATCCGCAGCGTAGAGAACCGAACCAGAGATCGTTCCGATCACTTCGAGCTTTGTGTCTCCCGTGGTCGCACCGATGACGACATTGTCCGTGGTCGTTGTGAGATAGACATTCGTTCCGCCGTCCGTCCACTCTGCGGAGTCGATGGTCTGTGTGATCGTCGTTGTGGTGTTGGTCGTGGTCGACGTGGTCGATTCTCCTCCTCCGCCTCCTCCGCCGCCACGATGTCCACCTCCATCACCTCCGCGATTGCTACGCTCTGGACCGTGCGGAGCAAGCTCGCGGATCTGTTCCCTGAACGGCAAATCCCTCCATACAGGGAAACCCCCTTCAATCATGAGAATCTGTCCATCACTTCCAGCACCAAATGCGTCGATGATGGCGTTACCGCGTGCAACAGAATGTGAGGGGGCGCTGCCATGCGCCGTGTCCGGAGTAATGCGTTCGCCGGAAACATTGTAGTTCGGGAA
>MFXW01000028.1 GCA_001787585.1 Candidatus Peribacteria bacterium RIFCSPHIGHO2_02_FULL_53_20 | reverse complement strand
CCATTGAAGAGAAGTGTGGTAGTAGAGTATTAGGTATTAAGTATTAAGTATTAGGTATGGCAACTCTATCTAATACTTAATACCTAGTACCTAATACACAACAAAAAGACCCTCGAAAGGGTCTCTTTGTATTTGTGTTTCTCGGGAGAATCTAGCGGGGAGACAAAGCTTCCTGAGATTTCCGTGAGAAGTGGGACAGGTTCCCTTTTTGCCCTCCTCTGGCTGCTTGTTTATCCTCATAGCCGGGTGAGTTCCCCGTGGTGGCGATGCGCGGTCCCTTGAGACCGGTTCGCGCTGGGGAGTAGGGGGTGCGCGGTCGTAGGCTCCTGAGCCTACGGTCACGAACTTGGAGAGCGTTTCTCCTTCGCCTGAGCGAAGGAGTGTTTGTATGGGTGTTCTCTGTAATGAAGGAACGAGGGCTGCACGCTTCGACGAGGCTTCAAAGTCAGTAGCTGACTTGTCGGCTGTAGCGCCTCAGCGCGTAGGCTGATGGCTGAGATTTGCTGTGTGCAAATCGGATCATCGTACGCGCACCCGAAATTTGCGCAATTCTTCGACGTAGCGGTGAGAGATGTGATGTGTTATGAATACAAAAGTTATACAATACTTAACGCGGATAGCTTGGCTTTCTGGAGAAGAACATTCAAACATTGTTTTCTGAACTTGTCTTCATCCGGCGTCGGAGTTGTCATCATGCCATTCAATGTTGAGATGCGTTTGGGCGTCTCAATCCGGCAGCACCGCTTTACTGCAGATCATGTGCGTTCCTGTGCGGATTGCATTGCTTCTGTCATATCCAGTACAGATTGTTCCGCTTCTCGCCAAGAACTCATAGCAGTCGTCTTCGCCACTCGCTGCGATGGCGTATCTTGAGGAGAAAGGACACACGCCATTCTCCGTGCGTACGGGGCAGAGGGAGCCAGCGTCCGATGCGTAGCATCCACAGAGGCATACCGGGGAAGCTCGGTGGTATGCCGATCCGTATTCTTCAATGTATGCAGGACCAGTTTCCTCAGTCTCAATGCTCTCTCGCATAGGTATCGTAGTTGCTCGTGATGGCTGGGATGGTACTGATGCTCGCTGTACACTTGAGCTTGGTGTCGTTCGGATGATAGATCGTGTTTTCGTCGTGAGCACTGCGCTCGTCGATGCAGCGCTCCCGGTGCTTACAGTCACGAGGAGGGCAAGTGTGGAAGCGGAGAACGCTGCGACGAGACGTTCATAGCGCTTAGAGTTGTGGCGATGTGCCATGGGAAGAAAATGAATTGGATATTGGTATTATTATATAATATTTATGCATAATATGCAAATATTGTAAATTTGGCATTACAGAGCCATATTTCTGATCTCTCTATCAGACTTTGATTCCAGGAACCGGAAACTGCAGGCAGAACGCCTTCACTTCTTCACCAAGGTTCTTCAAAGCGGCTGCATCGCTGCGCCGTTCAATGGCTGTGAGCATGAAGTCGGCGAGGATTTCCATGTCGCGCTCCTTCATGCCGCGCGTAGTGATTGCCGGCGTTCCTAGACGCACGCCCGAGGGGTCCATCGGCTTTCGCGTATCATTTGGGATCGAGTTTTTATTGAGAGTGATGCCGACAGAGTCGAGTACGGTTTCGACTTCGCCGCCGGCGATATTCCAGCTTTGGACGCAGTCGACGAGCATCAGGTGATTATCGGTGCCGTTGGTGATGAGCTTCGCGCCGCGTTCCATGAGATAATTGGCGAGGTGCTTAGAGTTCCGGATGATCTGCGCAGCATATTCCTTGAATTCTGGTCGCAACGCTTCACCGAAGGCTACGGCCTTTGCGGCAATCATCTGCATGATGGGACCGCCTTGGAAGCCCGGGAAGACGGACTTATCGATCTTTTTGCCGAACTCTGCATCTTTACTGAGGATCATGCCGCCGCGCGGACCACGGAGGGTTTTATGCGTCGTGGTTGTCACTACATCAAAGCCATAATCAAAAGGATTCTTCAGCGCTCCTCCCGCGATCAATCCGGCGATATGCGCCATGTCCATCACGGTGTACGCGCCGACCTCATCGGCGATCGCTTTCATCTTCGCGTAGTCGAGTTCGCGGGGGTATGCGGAAAATCCGCCAAGGAGAATCTTCGGTTTTTCCTTCTTCGCCATTGCGCGCATAGCGTCATAATCGATTTCACCGGTTTCGATGTCCTTCATGCCGTAGCGGACAAACCGGAAGATCTTGGTCAGGTACGTGACCGGGTGCCCGTGGCTCAGGTGCCCTCCATGGCTCAAATCCATCCCCAAGACGCAATCGCCCGGTTCCAAAAGCGCAAAGTACATCGCGACGTTTGCGGGGCATCCTGCATGCGGCTGGACGTTGGCGTGGCCGCAGCGGAAAAGCTGCTTGGCGCGATCGATTGCGAGTGTCTCCACCTGATCGGTGAATTCCTGTCCGCCGTAGTAGCGCTTGCCCGGGTAGCCTTCGGAATATTTATTATTGAACACCGTTCCCATGGTTTCCATCACTGCGGGCGAAATGTAGTTTTCGGATGCGATGAGCTCAACGCCCTCAGCTTGCCGCTTCATCTCGCCAACGAGCGCAGAGTAGACGGCGGGGTCGGTGGTGCGGAGATCGTTGTAGGGGAACATAGGGGACACAAAGATACAAGATGCAAGATACAAGATACAAACAAAATCGAAGTTCCAAGATCAAATGATGTGCGCAAGGGTTTTGGATATTGTTGATTGTATCTTGTTTGTATCTTGTTTCTTGCATCTTCAGCATTCGTTGATTCCTCTCGCTGTCGCCACTGCATCCATCTTCTGATCATGCGATTCCACGGGAACGCTATCGACGATCTGGAATTCCAGTGCAACACCGATCAATCGCAACGGAATACCTTTTTCGCGTTGCTCTACAATCCACTTGTCGTAGCCGCCGTTGCCACGGCCCAAACGATTCCCCTTGGCATCGAAGGCGCGGCCGGGGATGAGAATAGTCAGACGATTTGCGATTTGCGATTGATGATTTGCGATTGGGGCGGCAGTAGATGGAGGCTCGAGCGTTCCGAGTTTCCCGCGCACAAGTGTTGAGAGATTCGAAGCTTTCCGGAAGATCAGAGTTCCATCAAAGCAGGGAAGATAGAGAGGATCTTTACGATGGAGGACTTCTTCCAGAAACGGCGTGATATCGGGTTCGGAGCGCATGGGGAAAAAGGCACAGATGGGTGTTCCTTCGGGGATTCCTTCTGTGAGCCTGCGGCAGAGAGAACGGCTTTCGGCGGAGCGCTCATTTTCCTTCAGGTGTTTGAGGCGTTCGTCGATGGAAGTTCGCAGTTGGGATTTTTGGTCGGAGAGATGCATGAAAAGAGTATACGAGTAAACGAGTATATGAGTATACGAGGTATGATTTTATGAGTAACAGCCGCCTCGTACACTCATATATTCGTACACTCATATACTCGTACACTCATATACTCAAAAGATCTCCGCCGCCGCCTCCGCCAAATTCACTGCTTCCTGCAAAGGTTCTTCCTTCGTGGGATCTTTTTGCCCGTCGAGCACGCACTCGAGGCGCATCTGACGCTTAAAAATATTTGCGAGAATATCCTCGATCTTGCGGCTGGCTTCCGTCGATGCGACTTTTTCCTTGTGGAAAGAAGAGGGGAATCCCAGAGTGATCTTTCCGCCATCCACAGCAGTGATCCGACCGTTTTTGAGAGACATCTTCACCGAAGGAGGAGTCGTCGCATTGACGACTTCTCCCCAGAATTCCTGAACGGAGTCCATGGTGACTTCGGGCGCTTCGATGGTGGCTGCAATGGGTTTCGAAGTTGGATCTTCCACATTTTTGGATGTTACTGAAGAATTCTGGCCCGTTGTTTCCACGTGATCCTCGCTTGGCAGGCGGGACGCCTGCGTTACAGACTTCGGGGATGCCTGCATAACGGGCTTCTTTTCCTCGTGCCTGGGAGAGGCAGATCCTGATGATGCAGTTCCGTTGCAGAGCGAGAGCAGAGCGGATTCCAGGATCAATCCAGGCACCGGTGCGATGCGCACATCGCGGATGGCATGGAGGAGGGCATCCATCATGGCAAGAGAGCGGTCGATCGGCTCTTTGCGTTCGATTGCGCCGTGCATTTGTGTGCGCAGAGCGCCAAGAATCTGACGCAGGAAACCGTCGAGCGGCACACCGGTTTCTTCCACGCGGCGGACAATCGCAATGATCAATTGTGCGTCGCAGGCGGCTACTCCAGCGAGTACTGCTTGCACCTCCTCCTCCCCGGTGCCGCCAATGCGCTCCAGAACGTCATCCACGGTAATTTTAGGCAGAGATCGCATCTGATCCAGCAGGGAAATGGCGTCTCTGAGCGCGCCGCCGCTGTGGCGGGCGATGGTGCGGACAGCCTCGCGATCGATCGTCATGCGCTCCTGATCCGCGATGTACTGTAACCGACGCACGATGTCTTCCTCTCGGATACTGCGGAACGGAAAGCATTGGCAGCGTGATTGAATCGTCGCTGGAATTTTCTGGAGTTCTGTCGTTGCGAGGATGAAGTACGCGTACGGCGGCGGTTCCTCAAGTGTCTTCAGAAGAGCGTTAAAGGCCTCCTTCGAGAGCATGTGGACTTCATCGATGATGTAGACCTTTGCGCCAGCAGCCACCGGAGAAAACTGGATTTTCTCGATCAGGTCGCGGATGTTGTCTATGCCTCTGTTACTTGCCGCATCGATCTCCAGAAGATCGACGATGGTGCCCTCTTCCACTCCCTTGATGATCTGCTGCTGGATTTTTTCATCTTCGATGCCGCGGATCATGATGATTTTCGCGAGGATCCGGGCAACGGATGTCTTGCCCGTTCCCCGTCCTCCTGCAAAGAGATATGCATGCGACAACTTCTCTTGCTTGGCGGCCTGCTCGAGGGTCGTCACAACGTGTTCCTGACCAACGACGTCAGCGAAGGAGAGAGGGCGGTATTTGCGGTAGAGGGACATGGGAGAACAGTATAGCGCCTTCACTGCATTGTCTCTATCATTCCGGCATCCATTCCTCACTTACTCATGAAGCGACTCCTCCCCATTGCTATCTCTCTTATTGTTCTTGCTGCCTGTACGGATACAACAGGTCTTTCGGAGAAATCTTCGCGAGGCCCCAGGGGGAATCCCCAAGCAGCAGTGACGGTTGCGGAATTTGCCGACTTGCAGTGTCCGGCTTGCCAAGCCGCACATGCGCAGATCACGACTCCGCTTCTGGCGAAGTACGGCGCGCAGATCCGTTTTGAATTCAAGCACTTCCCGCTCCGGTCTTTGCACCGTTACGCACTGGAAGCTGCGATGGCTGCGGAGTGCGCTGCGGATCAGGGGAAGTTTTGGGAGTATGTTGACATGGTCTACGCCGAACAGAAGAAACTCGATATCGAGCAGCTTTCCGTCTGGGCAAAGGCCCTCGGACTGGATCAAGATCTCTTTGGTCGTTGCATGAAGACGAAGATCAAGCGTGGCACCGTTCTTGCAGATTACGAAGAGGGTCAAGGACTCGGTGTGACTGGCACTCCCACGTACTTCGTCAACGGCAAGAAAGAGGAGAGCGGCTTCGATACGCTCTCGGCGGCGATTGAAGAGGCGCTCGGTGGGGTGATGCAGAGATTGTAGAGACGTCACGGCGTGACGTCTCTATTTCCCCAGCTGCGCAAACGAATGCAACCTGCCCAGATCTTTGTCCCACAGTACCACCGTGCGGTAGAGAAGCGGATTATCTACGGCGGGAACGGTGTAGGTCTGGGCGCCGTACGCGGATTGCAGCGGACCTAAGTTCATCGCGGTTTCATCGGGAAAGGCGGCGTCACGCGGATCCACAACGGTCGTGAGGTAGATATGGAGCGAAGGAAGGGGATCGATTTCAAAGAGGGGACCGAAGTAGAGCAGATCATCCACATAGAGAATGTCTCCTTTCGCATATTCGCCAAGGGAAATCAGATTTCCCTGCGTCCCTTCGCGCTGCGCAGCCCGCGCGCTGCGCGAGACTTCCAGCCAGTGTTTGCGCTGCTCGTCGACGAACGCCTTTTTTCCGGCGTCTTCCATGATGGGGTCTTTCACGATATCCAGCTCTACAAGCCGATCGACCATGCTCTCCGCGTAGCGTTCGGCGAAGAGGGGATTTTCGAGCCGTTGCTTAATACTGGTGACGTCGTTTGTGCTTGCGCAGCTTGCAAGGGAGATAACGGCGAGAAGACCGGCAGTGTTTGATGCGAATTTCTGCATAGAGTGCATATGGTAAACAGTTTTTTGCACGATGCAACCATTCTCTGGTTCTCTTATGCAGATTGCGAATAGAGAGGAGCCGCGCTTCGGGAAGGCTGAGTGACATCTTTTGCCGGTGTTGTTTTTTGTTCATCGATTCTGCGCACGCAGCTCATGATGCGGGGGAACACGTCGCGGAGGACATAGGCATGAGTCTCGTAGTCTACTCCCTTAGGAATGAGCGTCGTCCAGTACTTGAAGGCGTAGTTGTCCTTCCCCGTCGTGATATCTTCCGTGAGACTCTCATGCATATCGTTTGTGTAGTGGAGCAATTGCGGAGCCCATTCTCCTTGTTGGTATTTGCGAACCACCGCGCGCCCATGACGCGTATTCATATTCTCATATCCTTTGCCGTGTCCTTCCTTGAGCACTTTCTGCGTGTCGCCTTCGGAGCGCTGTCGGAGAATTTCTTCCTTCTGATCGTCGAGATAACCGTGTTGTCTACACCAGACGCGGTTGTACCAGAGGGATTTGAGGCACCTGGTCACGCTTTCCCCCCGCGCGATGGCTGAGCGGAAGAGCGGCTGCACCATTGCTGGAACCTGCGCGAGGAGCATTTCGAGTTCGATCTTCGGATCAACACTTTCCACAGGATTTTTTCCGCCATGCTCGGATTTTTGCCTTTGCAGATACTCCTCCAGCGATGCGACTCTCTGCAGATCTGACGGAGAGAGATCCAGGGAGTGGGCACGTCGGATCAAGTACTGCGCCGAGTTCCAGTCCTTGGAATCGATTTCGCGGCGGATGTCGAGAATGAGAGGATGAATGGCGGCGAGCTGCGTATCTTTCATGCGATACTCGGCTTCCGCCAGATACGCGATGCGACTGTCAAAATGCATATCGAGAAATTTCTTTTTCGAGATGAAGCTGAAACTCGGAGGCTTCCCTTCTTTTTTGACCCGGGCTTCGAGCTTGTCAAACTCGTCGGAGACGATGCGCCATTTTATAATGAGATCTGGGAGAGGCGATTTGCCTTTCCCCATGACGAATTCCTCGATCTTTTTGGGATCGGCGTTGCTCTCGAAGATGCGCCGCAACCACGTGCCGATCTTCGCTTTTGAGAGCGCATCGTCAGCGACGGCTTGGTTGAGCATTTTCTTAGCTTGGTCATAAAGGTCTTTGCGGTTGGTGCGATAGGCCGCAAGAACGGCGAGTGCTTTGTCCACGGCACCGCGGCGGAAGCCGAAGTGCATGTCTCGAAATCCATGCGCATCGACGACCGCGACTTCGGGAATATCTTTGGGGTTGATACCGCGTTCGTTGCAGATTTTTTGCACCTTGTCCGTATCTTCCTGGAGCTTCTCCCAGTTGCGGTAGTACTCCGGGAACTTCTGGGTGAGGAATTGCTCTTTTTTCCAGTGGTGCACGTTGGGATCCTTCAGGCGGTCCATCCATTTGTCCGCGCTGGATTTGGAGATCCACTTCTTGTAAACGGCATGCTCGATCTGGGTGATGAACTGTTCCTCCTGCATGTGGAGCTTCTCGACTAGATCCGGCAAGTAGTGTGTGATCGTACTGCGCACGTCTTCGATGCGTTCCTCATAGGTATGTTTCCCGCGCTGGAGCCACATGCTTTCATTGAAGAGCGAAGAGGTGAACTCTCGCACGTCGACATCCGAGATCATGGATGTTTGTACCGTGGCATTGCGGTAAGCCGCATTTGCATCCCGGA
>MFXW01000027.1 GCA_001787585.1 Candidatus Peribacteria bacterium RIFCSPHIGHO2_02_FULL_53_20 | reverse complement strand
CGAGATTGGTGAGGACTGGAACCGAGCGGGGATAAACGGTGCGGACGGATTCAAAGAGAGTGGTGGAGTCGCGCCAGACGGAGGCTTGGAGGAAAGTGAGAGTGGTGAGGAGACCAAGAAGAACGAGAGGACTCAGGAGTCGAAGGAAGCGCGGAGTTGCAAATTGCAAATTGCAAAGGATGCCGGAGATTGCGATTGAAATACCGATGAGGGGGAAATAGAGATAATGCTCGGAGAGGATCGTAATGGTTTCGGCGTGGATAGGGGCGAAGAGGGCGGGGAGGAGCGTGAGGACAAAGAATGCGAGGCCGAGAGTCACAAGGGGAAATCTGTTGCGGAATTTCCAGAGGAGAAATCCGAAAAGCAGCATTGCCAAGAGCGATCCTCCATAGGTCAGTGTCATTATCGCAATGGGTTCTTGGGCGGGATGGAGTACGGCGTAGCCGAATGGCCAGACAAGGAGTCGCAGGGCATACGGGATGCCGGCAATAGCGAGGAGGAGGTGATCCCAGAGTGAGAGGTCGATAGTACTTCCGGTTTTTCCAAGGATCCCCAAGAGACCGATGAGTCCGGCGAGACTAAAGAGCGGCCATTTTTCTTTGAAGGATGCCACGCTCAATTGCTTGTTTCGCCAGTCGATCGTGAGCATCAGCAATGGCAGAACAACGGCAGTCGGTTTATTGAGGAGTGCGAGAAACGTGAAGAGAAAAACGCGGTGGCGCATCATGAATCGCAACACAGGGTGTGCCTGTGGAAGATTTTTGGGTCCCTGTACATAGGCAAGCAGTGCGAGCAGCCCAAAGAGCGTCCACAGAAGCTCTTTGCGTGCGGAGATCCAAGCGATCGATTCCACTTGGACGGGGTGGAGGGCGAAGAGGGCAGCGGCAAATGCGGCGAAGAAAAATCGTTTGTTCGTTTGTTCGTTTGTTCGAAGCATAGAAAGCACCAGCCGGTATACGAGCGTGATATTGATGAGATGAAGGACAAGATTGGTGAAGTGAAACAATGACGGCTCAAAGCCCACAAGCATGTGTTCAAACCAAAAACTCAGAAGGCTCAGCGGGGAATACAGTTCCGGTTCAAAGCTCCAAAAAACAGCGAAGGAAAAATTTTGCACCAGCGGATTGCCAAGCACGAGTGACGTATCGTCCCAGTCGACGAAATCAAACCCGATCACCTGACCGTACGCGATAAGTGTAAGGAGTAGGATCGCAGGAAGAGCGAGACGGGGGAGCCAGAGGCGGAGTGCGAGATGCATGCGAGAAGTATAGAAGTATATGAGTGTACTAGTGTACGAGGGAATTCTTACACACACCCTCATATACTCGTATACTCATACACTCGTATACTTGTTTTGTACTCATGAAGAAATCCGAAGCCATCCTCGGGCTCCTCCGTATCCCCCTCGATGCGCTTGCTGTCCTCGCAGCCTTGCTCTTGAGTTACAGACTCCGCGAAAGTAGCATCGATCTACTGCCACGCATACAGCTTCTCGACCCTCCACAAAATCTTCCATCTCTTGACGCATTTGTTTCCGGCTTCACATTACCGAGCATCCTGATTTTTCTTGTGATTGCCTCCATACTTTCCTTGTATGCGCTCAGGACAGACCGCAGTGGGTGGAAAGAAGCCGGGCGTATCCTGATTGCTGCATTACTCTGGGTCGTCGCGGTGATGGCGTGGTTCTTTCTCCTCAAACGCGAACTCTTCTACTCCCGCATCCTCCTGCTTCATGCCACATTTTTCATCGTCCTCTTTGTGGGATGCGCTCGCGCTTCGGTTCTCTTTTTACAGCGCGCAATGCTCCGCGCAGGTTACGGCGTACGGCTGGTTGTTTCTCTCGGTATGCATCCTCTTGCCGAAATTGCCAAAGCTGTCCTCACCACCGATCGCCGGTATCTGTATCTCGGGCATCTTCCCGATCTCTCTGCTTTGGAACGCATGGAACACCAAAGGCACTTGGATCTTGTGCTGCAGACCGATCCGGATCCTGCTAGCCGTACAACGCTTTCCCTCATCGATTACTGTCGCAACCATCACGTCGGCTATGCCTTTTTGCCGCCGGTGCTTACCGATGTTCCCCATCAACTCAGAGTCGAACGCCTCGGTCTCCTCCCCATGATTCAGTTCCAGCCGACGCCGCTCGATAACTGGGGCCGCATCTTCAAGAGGTTCTTCGATGTTGTCGCGAGCATTCTTCTCATAATGATTCTCTCGCCGGCATTTATTCTCATCGCTGTCGCGATCTTCCTCGAAACCGGAGGACCGGTTTTTTACCGTTCCACAAGGGTCGGTGAACACGGACGCAAGCAGATTTCCATTCTCAAATTTCGATCGATGGTTCGCAATGCCGATATGCAAAAAACACAGCTTCTGGGCTTAAACGAGCGACGCGACGGGCCACTCTTTAAAATCCATGCCGATCCACGCGTGACGCGCATGGGAAAGTGGCTGCGTCGGTTCGATTTGGATGAACTCCCGCAGCTACTCAATGTATTGCTCGGTCAGATGTCCCTCGTGGGTCCGCGCCCGCACCTCAGCGATGAAGTGGAGCGCTACAATCCCTTTCAGCGCAGAGTATTTGCCGTGAAACCGGGCATGACGGGCTTAAGCCAGATCTCCGGGCGTTCTACGCTGGTCTTCGACGAGGAAGTACGGCTCGACCTTCGTTATGTCGAAGAATGGTCCATGTTGCTGGATTTGTGGATTCTCTGGAGAACGGTGTGGGTGGTGGTGGGAGGGAAGGGGCACGCGTAAGGATGCATGTTGCAAATTGCAAATTGCAAATACACACTGTCTGCAATCTTCCATCCTTCGTCAGGCTCAGGACAAGTTCTGCAATTTGCACCTATGCGTTTCGATCCCGAAAAGGTCACCATCGGCGTCCTCACCGCCATCCTTGCGATTCTCGTTCTGCAGACGATCCGCGGACCGGTGAACCATGGAACGCCCGGAGATATCGCCCAGGAAGGAGATCCGTGCGTGGGGGAACCCATCGTCGTCGGCTACGCGTACGATTATCAAATGCTCGAGCCGCATGCGTGCAAGATCCAATGCTCGGATAAAAAGCAGCGCTACATTCAGTATACGAACGGATTGGCGACGCAGTGTGATACACCGCCGGGGTGCAATGATATCGGGGAGGATCGGAGGGTGACGTGTGTGGTGGCGGGGGCGGTATCGGAGGCAGAGAATTCTTCAAAATAATCCATTTCTCCACAAGTTTCCCCTATCCCCCGACCCCTTCCCCCACGGGGGAAGGGGAGCTCTGTTTCACATGTGAATGAGCAATATTTTTCCTTGTTGCATGCAAAAAACAAAAAATAAACATCCCCTCCCACTGTGGGGGAGGGTTAGGGAGAGGGGGTATTTAGAGAAGCTTCATCTGCTCCACCTTCACCTCTTCTCCGGTATCCGCCCCATATTGCTCCAAATAACTCCTTACCTCTTTTCCATACTTCTTCGTCCTCAGCCGATCATCACATACTTGCACTTTCGCATTCTCCGTCGCATGCCGTGTAAATGTCCGCAAAATTCTAAACAGTCGTGCTTTCAATCGTGGCAGTGAATACTCTCCGAATGCATCGCGGTAATGCATGGCTCGGCGACTGAGGACAGGGTGATCCGGATGATCGAAAGGAAGAGAGAAAATGGTCAAATTGTCGACGGTTCCCGCAGGGAGTTCTACACCTTCATAGGTCCATGGGGTAAGGAGCCACAGAGCAGGCATTTTCGCAGCAGTGAATTCGGCCTGCATACGCTCCTGGCCTCCACTGAGGCTCTGGCAGATCAGTGTCACATGTTTTTCCTCAAGAGCTTCCGTGTGCCGCACGAAGGCATCTTCGATCGTCTTGCGGCTGCCAACGAGGACGACGGTTTTTCCTGGTGGAGGATTGCTCATAATCGATTCGAGTGAAACGGCTTCCGGGAATATCATCGGTATTGTTTTTTTCTCAAGAATCGCAGGGGAGCGGATTGCCGTTGTTCCCGGCGGTAGAATCTCGCGGAACTCTTCCTCGGGTCCTGCGGGAAGCAGCAGTGTCGTCGGATACGTTTTGTACAGGCTCATCTGCAACATCGTTCCTACGCGTTCGAGAACCGATTCCAGATATTGGCTGCCATTTTGCCGCTGCTCGATCCAGGTGATGCGTCCCTGGAGATTCTCTGGATTCAAAATGGAATCGATATTCTCGAAGATGCGTTGGAGTAGAATCGGCGTTTCTGAAGTATTCACCATCGGAATACGTTCCCGGAGAGCTTTTGCCTCTTTTGCCTCAAGGTCGGTCTTCACGATGTACCGCAAATCCTGGAAGCTGCGGATTTTCTCGATCCATATTTGGAGAAGATCGGTAAAGCTTACAAGATCAGGATTCCCTTCGGCGGCTGCCCGCAGTCCATCCAAACTTACCGACCATCCGTAGGCTTTCGTCGCGGTATCCTCGAGTATCGATGCATCATCAATGAACATTCGCATGCCCGGTTGCATCGCTCCATGGGCTTCGTGCGTGGGATCGCTCAAAAATCGCAGCAGTTGACGCTGGTCAAGCAGCACAGCCGCCGGAAGATTCTTAAACTGCTCCAGATACACATCTGAGGTATCGGTTGCCGCAAGTTTTCCATTCCACACCGCGCGCTCTTCTCCATGGATCGGAATATCGCCCTGCGCGCGTGGGTTGTACCAGCGGATTTTTGTAAGCACCGTCGCCTCATCACCTGTAAGAGATTCCTGTGCTGCAAGCCGCATTACTGCCGGAGGATCCAGTAGGAGAAAAGGCGGATGAAGGACGCGGACGTTTTTGGGAAGAGGACTAAGTCTGCGCAGTGTATTCTCGAGGTTTTTGACGGCGATCCATGTGGTTCCATCATTTGTTGCGGCGTTTTCGATGATGGTGTGGAGGGTCTGGGGATTCAAGGTATCTGTTAACAGTGTTACCTCACCGGCTGTGTACGATGCATGATTTTTTTCCTTCATGGGAGGTGCAGGTTGCAGGTTGCAGGTTGCAGGTTGCACAAGCCAAGTCGGTTGGTTTTTTTTTATGGATTTTTTTGGCAACGCTCGGGCAAGGAGTTTGTATCCTGCAGAACTTTTTGAAAATGCATCACGGAGCTCATCAAGCTTGTCTTGGGGAAGTTCCAGAATGCGATCCCAGCATTTCTCCAATAATTCCAGGGTGGCGACAACATCGCCCATCGCGCGGTGGACGGGTTCGTGGTTGATCTTGAGAACCGTGCTCACATAGGAAAGTGAGTAACTTGCGAGCTCCGGAAAGACGAGCGATGCAAGCATCGACGTATCGATCCACAGGCGTTCACTCAAATCCATCCCCTCCCCTTTGAGCATCTTGATATCAAAGCTGACGTTTTGTCCGACGATCAGCGTGTCCTCGCCGATGTGTTCGAAAATCGTTGTTTTGCATTCTTCAAAGGTCGGTTTGCCGGTGAGGGCTTCGGGGCGGATACGTGTGAGGACTTGGATCACCGGCGGCACATCATTCTTCGGAATCGCGATAAGCTGCTCGAAGCGGTCGACGATTTTTTCCTCCTCTATGCGTGCGGATGCAAACTCAATCACGCGATTTGTCCGCGGGATAAATCCCGTCGTTTCGGTGTCGAGGACGGTGAAGGAGAGGTTGGGGAGAGGCACGGGGGTACCGTAGCGGAGGATCATGGATTCGACGAGGCTCACCACAGGCAAACCTCCGCTACCGTCTCTTATGAATAATGGCAGCCAGCAGTACTTGTAGAAGTAGGGGCATAGCGCGCTATGCCCCCTACTCCCTGACGGGATAGCTTAATCCACTCTTCGGACGATGGCATTTCTGCCGTCTGCAATTATATGGATTTTCCAGTCTTGCATACCTTCGGGCAGCTCTTGGAGTGATTTATCAACATTGACCTGTGCCAAAGTTGCGAAGTCATTCTGCATGTTATATGGTTCGAATACAGTCACATCTGCTTTTTGTGCCCGCCAAAAATTTCCATGTTGAAGATTAGGTCGTGGGCTTCTCCCATGGGTCTGACCAGCAAGATACACTCCGACATTTTGTGGTTGGAAATTCAAATTCCTGTGATCTGTGGGTCGTGGGGTAAGAATCGCAACAGGATCTGTAGGGCATGCTGGTGATCCGTTACTTTGTATAACGACGGGGAGCGTCGTACCATTTTCTGTCGTACTTCCAAAGACCACATTGGCATTTGCTTCTCTTGGGTCGATATGGAAATCAGGTATCGTTCTTTTCATAAATGCGCGTACTTGATAAATGAGCACAGGCAGTACCGGTGTACTGCCAAATTCCATTTGAAACGAACAATCATCGCGGACGAGCTTGGATCGGCGGATTTGATCGTACAAATGCACTAATGCCGATGTATCAGTCGGCACGGGTTCATGATCCAAAAAGTTTTCCACCAGCTTTCCCCGTTGATTGTACAAAGCGGAGAGCAAAACACGCTGTTGTGTGTTCAATACTTCCCATTCATCTATCCACTCGACTAGGTATGTCTCTGGTCGATTGGGATGCTCTACCACGGAACCTCTTCGATAATCATTGCGGTGGAGAACGTCATCGTTGATAAGTGGCTGTATACCAACTACCACATTGCCATCATATGCAGGGTTTTCGTATTTCGCATATTTCAATACTTCTTCACTGCATGCCCGACGACGGATCGTTTCAACGATGGTCGCCATTTCTTCTCTCGTCTCAAGAATATTGTAAGGCACTGAATCAATTACATTCACCAACCCCTGAAAGTCATGAGGATGAGAGGCGCGTAGGATGCTGTGCGACTGTCGCGGGATGATTCCCTTTGCCGGAGCATCTGGCTTAATAATGGTTGTTTCGAGAATGTGCTTTGCGAGCTCTGAATCAGTTGCTCGAAGGAATTCAAGTCCACCGAGCTTCCCTCCAAACTCTTCAATAAATGGAGCAGCTTTATCGGTGTATGCCGGCTCTGTATGGCTCAATCCCATGATTGAACTTTTGCATGTATTAATAAATTGTCAACATCGAAAATGGCTTAAGTAGGGGCATAGCGCGCTATGCCCCTACGGCAATGTCATCCAATTACGCAGCCGTACCCTCTTCTGTCGCTGCCGATTTCTCTTCTTCCTTCACGGCTTCAGCCGGAGCCGCCGGAGCTTCCTCTTTTGTCGGTTCCACGGCAGCAGCCTCCTCCTCTCCTTCTTTGGGAATCTCGATCACGGTCACTGGTCCTCCGCGGATTTCCGCAAGTTTTGCCTTGAAGGCAGGAAGCTCTTCGTAGTTGTACATATCGAGCTCGAAGCTGGTGAGTTCTGTGGCAAGACGAATGTTTTGTCCTTTCTTGCCAATTGCCATCGGGCGCTGCGCCTCTTCGACGAAGACTGCTGCACGCTTCTTCACACGGCGGCCTTGGTCATCGGTGGATTCATTGTCGTTGACGATGATCACTGCAGAGATTGCCGCAGGTTGGAGCGCAGTCGAAATCAAACGGATCGGATCTTCGCTCCATTCAATCATATCGACACGCTCGCCATTGATCTCTTCCATCACAGCCTGGATGCGTACGCCTTTTTGACCGACACAGGCGCCAATCGGATCGATGCGCGGATCCTTGCTCTTCACGGCGACTTTGCTGCGGAAGCCGGCATCGCGGGCGATCGCCATGATTTCCACGTCACCGTTACGGACTTCCGGGATCTCGAGTTCGAGCAATTTCTTCACCAATCCCGCGTGTGTGCGGGAGATCCGGAGCTGCGGACCTTTGCCCGTAAGCTCGACCGTGTCGAGGTACACGCGGATGCGCTTGCCTGTGTAGTAGTGCTCGCCCGGGATCTGCTCTCTCCACGGAAGCGAGACGGTCATGCCTTCGATTTCGAGCGTGACCCAGTTGGGCTCCACTTTGGTTACGGTTGCCGTGAGGAGTTCCTCTTCGCGGTCTTTAAACATTTCATAGAGCGACTGTTTCTCGGCTTCCTGTAGCTTCTG
>MFXW01000026.1 GCA_001787585.1 Candidatus Peribacteria bacterium RIFCSPHIGHO2_02_FULL_53_20 | reverse complement strand
ACTGACATGGTAGGAGATGAGAGTTTCCTATGTCAGCCCCTAAAGTATTATGTATTAAGTATTATGTATTAGGTATGTCAAAAATCACCTCCTGCTTGGAGTCATACCTAATACACAATACATAATACTTAATACTTTCAAGGTTTCAGTATTTTTTTCAGGTATTGCCCTGTGTAACTGGCTTCCACCCCCGCAACCTCCTCCGGAGTACCTTTCGCCACGACCAATCCTCCGCCATCGCCTCCATCCGGTCCGATATCGATGACATAGTCGACGGATTTCACCACGTCGAGGTTGTGCTCGATCACGAGGACGGTATTTCCTTTATCGACGAGGCGCTGTAGTACCGAAAGCAGTCTCTTGATGTCCTCGAAGTGCAGTCCCGTCGTGGGTTCATCGAGGATGTAGAAAGTTTTTCCGGTCGCGCGCTTAGTGAGCTCGGTTGCGAGCTTCACGCGCTGGGCTTCTCCTCCGGAGAGGGTCGTAGCACTCTGGCCTAAGTGGATATACCCGAGGCCCACGTCTTCCAGCGTCCGGAGTTTCTTCTCGAGCGTTGGGATAGCTGCAAAGAAGTCGAGCGCCTCCTTGATGGTCATATCGAGCACCTCCGCGATGTTCTTTCCCTTGTAGGTTACTTCGAGTGTTTCACGGTTGTAGCGCTTTCCAATGCACTCTTCACAGGTCACATACACATCTGGGAGGAAGTGCATTTCAATCCGCTTCAGACCGTCTCCTTCGCATTCCTCGCAGCGTCCGCCTTTCACATTGAAGCTGAAGCGACCGGTTTTGTATCCGCGCAGCTTTGCCTCCGGAGTCGTTGTGAAGAGATCGCGGACGTCGGTGAAAATGCCAGTGTACGTTGCAGGATTACTGCGTGGCGTTCTTCCAATCGGGGATTGATCGATCACGATCGCCTTGTCGAGGTGCTCCAAGCCTTCGATTTTTCCACAGTCCTGTGGCTTGCTTTTGGCTCCGTTTAGGGCTCGCTGCAATTCGGGTCCGAGGATGCCGTGGATCAAACTCGATTTCCCGGACCCGGAAACCCCCGTGATGCCGATGAAGGTCCCGAGTGGCAGCGTCACATCCAAATGCTGGAGGTTATGGTGGTGCGCGTCGTGTATGACGATGAATTTTCCGTTGCCCTTGCGGCGGGTTTTCGGCATCTCAATGCACTCTTCTCCGCTCAAGTACTTGCCGGTCACGGAGCGGGGATTTCCTATGAGCGCTGCCGGGGTGCCCTCCGCAATGATCTCTCCGCCGTACTTGCCGGCGCCCGGACCGATCTCGAGGAGGTAGTCTGCAGTGCGGATGGTCTCTTCATCGTGTTCGACGACGATCACGGTGTTGCCGATATCTCTGAGTTTTATGAGCGTGGAAATGAGGCGAGCGTTGTCGCGCTGGTGGAGCCCGATGCTCGGTTCGTCGAGCACGTAGAGCACCCCCTGGAGCGCAGACCCGATCTGGGTTGCGAGACGGATGCGCTGTGCCTCTCCTCCCGAAAGCGTGGCTGCCGAGCGTGAGAGCGTGAGATAGGTGAGGCCGACATTTTGAAGGAAGGAGAGCCGGGCGATGATTTCGGTGAGGACTTTTTTGACGATAGTGTGTTCGTAGGTTGTAAGGGAATGGGGGTCTTTGCTCGGGATCAGACCCTCAAAAAATACCTTTGCTTTGTCTACGCTCAAGTCCGTCGCTTCCACGATATTCTTTCCGCCGACAGCTACACCAAGGATTTCTTTGCGAAGTCGCAGTCCTCCGCAGTCCGTACACGGGAGCTCCTGCATGTACCCTTCGATCTGCGAGCGAACGTAGCTACTGTCTGTTTCTCGGTGCCGGCGTTCAAGATTCGGGATCACCCCTTCGTAGGTGGTATTGAATGCAGAGCCGAAGCCATTGCTGTCCATGGTGACGTGGAGCTCTTTCGGGTACCCGTAGAGGATGATCTGACGGATAGCATCCGGAACCCTTTCCCATGCGACATCGAGCGAGAATTTTGCGTCCTTCGCCACAGCTTCGAGTACGTGCATCATGAATCCCATGCGCGTCGCCGAGGTTGCCCACGGATGCAGCGCGCCTTCGGAAATCGCGAGCTTGGCATTCGGTACGATGGTCGTCGCATCAATCTGGAGAATCGATCCAAGTCCATGACAAGCCTCGCACGCGCCGTGCGGGGAATTGAACGAGAAGCTTCTCGGTTCGATCTCTGGAACCGAAGCCTCAGGGTGATCGGGGCAGACGAAGCGCTCGGAGAAACGCAACTCTTCGTTGCTCTCCATATCGAGTACGACGAGTGATCCCTCGCCTTTGCGGAGTGCCAGTTCCACGGAGTCAGCAAGACGCGTCCGGTTCGGATTTCCCTCAGGTTTGATTTCCAGATCTTTGACGATCATACGATCCACGACGATCTCTACCGTGTGTGCTTTCTTTGGATCGAGTTCAGGTTCTTCATCCACCGTGACGATCTGTCCGTCGATACGCATGCGCACGAATCCTTCACGCCGGATGGCATCCAGAATCTTCAGGTGCGCGCCTTTTCTTCCTTCGATGATCGGTGAGAGGAGTGAGATCTTTCGCCCCTCGGGCATCGCGGCAACGGTATCCACGATCTGGCTTGAGGACTGTTTCTGGAGTTTTTTCCCGCAGGACGCACAGTGGACGCGCCCGGCTTTTGCCCAGAGCAAGCGCATGTAGTCGTAGATTTCCGTCACCGTTCCCACAGTTGACCTGGGATTTCTCGGCGCGGTTTTTTGGTCGATCGATATCGCAGGGGAAAGCCCTTCAATACTGTCCACTTCCGGCTTCTCCATTTGCGCGATGAACTGCCGCGCATAGGCGCTCAGGGATTCCACGTACCGCCTCTGACCTTCGGCAAAAATTGTATCGAACGCGAGCGTGGATTTGCCCGAGCCTGAAAGTCCCGTGATGACCGTCAGTTGATTGCGGGGAATCTTGACATCGATGTTTTTCAGGTTATGCATCCTCGCGCCCTTGACGATTATGTAATCCATAAGAGAGAGGATTCAGAGGAAACAGAAGATGCAGAAGATTCAGAGGATGGCGTGTAGAGACGTACCGTTGATACGTCTCATCCAACGTACGTCTCCTGAACACGAAAAAAACGCCCGACGCGCGCGGCGGGGCGAGCCGTAAGCGTAGCAAAATTTTGGAGGGCTGTCTAGGGTAAGGCATACTTCTCCTGTGTTTACCGGCATCATTGAAGCGACGGCCCGCGTTCAGGAATCCGGCAACGGGATCCTTGTGATTGAACGTCCCAAAACCTTCGACGATCTGCGCATCGGCAGCAGTATTGCGGTTGCCGGCGTTTGCCTTTCCGTAGTCAAGTTGAACAAAAATTGTATTCAATTTGAGGTGGTTCCGGAAACACTCCAAAAGACAACTCTCGGCTCTTATAAGGAGGGAGATACGGTGAATCTGGAGAGAGCGATGAAAGTGGATGCACGATTGGATGGGCATATCGTGCAGGGGCATGTGGAGGGGGTGGGGGAAGTTCGTTCCGTGTCTACCTCCTCCCCCCGACCCCCTCCTCCTTCGGAGGAGAGGGAGCTCTTGGGAAAGCAGTGGGGAGCCAGTAGGGTGCTACCGAGTAACACTAAGTTTTTCGCTCGAGAAATGCGTCGCGAGCCCACCGCAGCGGAGTCACTGTTATGGGATCGTATCCGGCGTGACCGTTTGGGCGTTCGTATGCGTAGGCAGTATGTTTTGGACGGTCAAATATTGGATTTTTATTGTCCTGCTCTCAAGTTTGCTATTGAAGTGGATGGCGGCATTCATAGTGAACATCTGCAAAAAAAAAGTGATACGGAGCGCGATCGCTATTTGTTGGAAGAACATGGAATAACAACAATCCGCATTTCTAATGATCGTGTGTTTGGTGATGCCGATGTTGTGGTGAAGGATCTCCTCGCGTACATACAAAACATCACACAACAAACATCCCCCTCCTCCGAAGGAGGAGGGGTTAGGGGAGGAGGTCTTCACATGAGCATTCCTCGAAATCTTTTTCCTTTTATCGTCCCTAAAGGCTCCATCGCGCTCGATGGTGTTTCTCTCACAGTTGCTTCGATTGAGGAGGATTGCATTTCTGTTGCCCTCATTCCACATACATTAGAGAACACAACACTCGGTCGTCTGCAGAAGGGCGATCGTGTGAATATCGAAACCGATGTTCTTGTTCGTTACGCGGTGAAAAACCGTTCATAATCTCCGTATGCGTTCCGCATCAAGCAGCATGGGCTCTACCAACGCTTCCCCCAAATGGCGCATCGGCATCGTCTACTCCTCCTTCTATAGAGAGCTGATCGAAGCAATGAAGAAGAGCGCCGTGGAAGAATTACAAAAAAGTGGAATTGTACAATCGAACATCACGATGAACGAAGCCCCGGGTTCTTTTGAAATTCCCTTGATCGGTCGCAATCTTGCGGAGAAAAAATCCGTCGACGCGCTTATCGCTCTCGGTATCATCGTTCAAGGCGACACGCACCACGCGGAAATCCTCGCGCGCGAATCCGCACGGGGGTGCATGGATGTGCAGCTCATGTACGGCATCCCATTCGGCTATGAAATTCTCTACGTGGATCGGATCGAAGATGCGGAGAAAAGGACGGACAAAGGTGCGGAGGCGGCAAGAGCGGTTTTGGCTGTGCTCTGTGGAAAAAATTGAGAATTGAGAATGACATTCTGGATTTCTATTTTCAATTTCGTCGCCAATTGTGCTTTTCACAGCATCCATGCTACGATTCTCTCCACTTTTCCCGCACTCTCGTGTCCAAAGCCTTTTCTGTCCTCATGGCGATGGTGGTCGCCGCTCCCGTTCTTGCACTCGCAAGCGGCTCACTTTTTCCCGATGTTCCGGCTAACCACATCTATCGCGAGGAGATAGAAGAACTCGTCGCCGCAAAGATTATCAATGGAAATGACAACGGAACATTTGCACCTGAACGAGCGGTGAATCGTGCGGAGATGCTCACACTCCTGTATCGCGCCACGGGACGCACTCCGGATCCCACGGCTGCTGCGTGCTTCCCCGATGTACATGGATGGTATGAGTTTTACGTTTGTGATGCTGCGGCAAACCGGTTCGTGCAGGGATACCCCGACGGCACTTTCCGCCCGGCGGCATCCGTCACCCGCGCGGAAGCACTGAAGATGATGATAGGCATGTTCAAGATCGATACCGAGACGTATGGCGTTGCCGAGCGCGACATCATCAAATTCGTCGATGTGTCCACGTCGGCGTGGTACAGCGGATATCTCTACACGGCATTCAAGACGGGCATCCTCCCGATCGCGGGTCAAAATGGTGCGCGCTTCTACCCCGATTGGCCGCTCCTTAGAGGAGAGGCTGCGGCATATATCTCCCACGCTCTTCATGTGGAACTGAAGCAGGCGCGGCAATCCAGCAGTGCCACGCAAGCATCTTCTGCCGTTGCTTCGACAGCAGCAGCACCATCTGCCGCCTCCAATGCAGCAGCTTCTTCTGAGCGTCCTACGTCCCAGGCTGTGCTCTTCCCATTCACCGTCAGCGGGAAATTCGTCGCGAAGAAGAGTTTTTCCTACACCTTTACCGTGGACATGGATGCCGTCGCTCTCACGACGGTAAAGCTCACCGGTGGCGCGGGTGCCGTTTCCTGCCGTCTCTATCTGATTGCCGCGTCGGGATTTAGTTCCGAGTATTACCTCGGATACCAAGACGGTGCCAACTGCACACTGCTCACGTCTCTCAAGCCCGGTAACTATCAGCTCCAGATTCAGCCGACCGTTGCCGACGCCGCTTATTCTGTTGATATGAATTTCTCGACCGGTGACGGCAACGACGGTTTCAAGGAATCGAAGCGTCTCCTGCCGAATATCCCAAAGACGGTGACACTCTCGGGCACGAACTACGCGGACTACTACACGTTCAGTGTCCCCAAGGATGCGACGATGAAAATCGAGCTCAGTCATACCACTCCCATGAAGTGCATCGTCTATGCGTTGGAAGACGTGGATCTTGCAAGTTTCACGGGTCCTGAGTGTAACCAGACCTTCCTCTATACCCAGGGGACGTACGTCGTTTCCGTCACCCGCACCGCTGCAAAGGGCGCAAAGCAGACGTATACCATTACTCTTCGGTAGCATGGAAGGAAAACCTGCCTTCGCGCAGCCCTCACCCAACCCTCTCCCACGTGGAGAGGGGTAGTTAGACTGGAAGCTTTTGAGAGAGTATTTGCTATCCCATCATTCCCATACGTTGTACGATTTTTGTGATGTCTTTTTCCTCTATTCCTCTCGCTCTCGATGCCTTGCGCAGCGGTCGCATGATTATCGTCGTGGACGATGAGAACCGCGAGAACGAAGGAGACATCGTACTCGCTGCTGAACACGTGACGACCGAGAAGATGAATTTCATCATCCGCAATACGGGAGGCGTGGTGTGTCTCTCCTTGAGCAATGTGATAGCGAACCAGCTCGATCTTCCGTTGATGGTCGAGCGCAATACGTCGCGATTGCAGACGCCGTACACCGTGAGCATCGAAGCCTCTGAAGGCGTGACAACAGGGATTTCCGCAGCGGACCGCTCGCGCACGATTCTTGCAGCCATTCACCCTGTTGCACGTCCCGAGGATCTTCGTCGCCCCGGTCATGTATTTCCGCTTCGGGCGCAAGATGGAGGCGTGCTCGTCCGCGCCGGTCACACGGAAGCATCGGTGGATCTTTGCCGTCTTTCGGGAGTGCGCGAAGGTGCGGTCATCAGTGAGCTCATGAACGAGAACGGCACGATGATGCGACTTCCGGAGATTGAGAAATTTTCTTCTCTACACGATCTTCCGATCGTATCGATTGCCGATCTCATCGCATACCGGCGGCGTACGGAAACATTCATCCGGAAAGTCGCGGAATCCAATCTGGAGACGGACACGGGCACGTGGCATCTCTCGGTGTACAGTGACACTCTCCATGGCAGAGAGCATGTCGCACTCGTCAAGGGGACGATCGATCCGATGTGCCCCGTGCTGACGCGCGTGCACTCGGAGTGTCTCACGGGTGATGTACTCCGTTCTCAGCACTGTGATTGCGGCGCGCAGCTCGATGCCGCGATGCAGATGATCGCTGCCGAAGGTACGGGAGTTCTTCTCTATCTTCGTCAGGAAGGACGCGGCATCGGACTCACGAATAAAATTCGCGCGTACGATCTGCAGCAGCGTGAGGGGATAGATACCGCGGAGGCAAATACCCGATTGGGATTTCCCGTAGATCTTCGAGAATATGGCATTGGAGCACAAATTCTTCGTGATCTCGGTGTCGGGCATCTCCGGCTTCTTACGAATAATCCGAAGAAAATAGTTGGGCTTGATGGTTACGGATTGCACATCACGGAGCAGGTGCCGCTGCACATTTCTCCGTCGTCGGAATATCAGCGGAAATATCTGATTGCGAAGCGCGACAAACTCGGACACTGGTTGCCGCACGTGTAATCAGACGAATATTTTCGCAAAAATTCGTTGCAAGAAATATTTTCGGAAAATATTTTAACAAAACATTTTGTTGAATGCGCTGCACGAAATTATTTGCGATCGCACAATGCGCTTATACTGAGATCCAGTCTTTATTAATTCTTTCCCCAGCCTCATCATGGTCAAGCGCAAGAAGGCTAAGAAGGCGAAGAAGAGGAAGCCGGCGAAGAAGAGGAAGACAAAAAAGAGGAGGAGATAAATTCCCTCCTTTTTCGAAAACGCTTCTACGAAATGTAGGAGCGTTTTTGTTGTGCGTTTGAACTCCCCCACACTCTGTCCTTTCCCCTAACTCCCCTATCCTCGATCCTTCCCCCACGGGGGGAAGGAAGCTCTGTTGCACGAGAATGAAGTGGGCTCCCCCTCCCCCTGTGGGGGAGGGGTCAGGGGTGGGGGCGACCATCAATCTTTAGCATCCAACTGCTTCAACATCTTTTCCAATTCCTTCGATTCTTCATGCATCACTGGATTCAGCTTCCATGCTTTTTGGAATGCTGCAAGCCCTTCGCGGTACATTTCTTTTTTCCCATATGC
>MFXW01000025.1 GCA_001787585.1 Candidatus Peribacteria bacterium RIFCSPHIGHO2_02_FULL_53_20 | reverse complement strand
ACATTGAGAAACTCTCCTGGGCGGTAGGGATTTCTGCCTCCGCAGATATCGAGTCTGGCTCCCCGGAAACCTTTCCCATGCCATTCTTCCGCACGTGAGGAACATCGTGCTTTCGTTGCGCGGTCCTTTGCCCACCCCCAAAGGAAGCGGTAGCGACGGATGCGCGGATAAATGCGATCGAGAAAAGATGCCATGAGCGCATCCTATCAGCAAACCAGCAATTGTGTTCCGGCTAAGAACGAGTACGCTTTGCTCTCAGTATGCAGCGTACTGGATTCACCCGTATCCATCCTTTGGGACTCCGCCGAGCCTGCCTGTCCGGTAAGCAGGGGTTCACTCTCGTGGAAGTGATGCTCACGATTGCCATCCTAAGTGTGATCACTGGGGTGTCTATTCCCATGTACCGCAAATATGAGGAACGGTCGTGCGTGCAGCTTGCTGCGGAAAATGTCGCGCAGGGTGTGAGTCGTGCGCGCCTGCTTGCACAATCTGCCGAAGGAGATTCAGGTTGGGGATACTCCGCAGAACATGGCGTGCTTTTCAAAGGGGACAGCTACGCCACGCGCGACCCCGATTTCGACGAGTCCTATCCTGTCGGCGATTGTGCGGAGCTTACCGGGCTTTCCGAAGTAGCATTCTACAAACTCAGCGGTGAGCCCATTGTTGCAGGGACGATCGGAGTCGTTAATGGAGAGGCTTCTGCGAATATCGACGTCGATGACGACGCCGGATCTGTAACGATTCAGGATGATGAAATGACGATTTGCCACCATCCTCCGGGGAATCCGGATAATGCACACACTATTACCGTTTCCGACAGCGCATGGCAGACGCATCAGCAGAATCATGGGGATACATTGGGGGCATGTCCTAATGATTGTGATGACGATGACGAGGATGATGATAATGACGATGACGACAGCAGTAATTGCGATAACGATAACGATGACAGTGACGATGACGACTGATCCGGAGCATTCATAACAAGAAGGGAGATGTGCTGCCGTGCAGCGCGAGTTTTCCTATCATCAATCCATCCCTGCTAGCATGGCGCCGTGCATCGTGTCGCTTCTCCCGGTCGCTCTGCCTTTCTCCTTGTCGAAGCTCTCCTCGGCGTCGCAATTTTTGCGATCACCGCGGTAGCCGCATATGGCATTCTACTACAGGGGCAGGAAGCATCTATCGGCGGAGGAAACCGTGTGCGTGCGACGCTTCTTTCGGAGCGGGCGCTGGAGGCAGCACGGAGCATGCGTGATGCGAGTTGGGCGTCGCTCACCGCCGGTGTGCACGGAGTCGCTGTGGGCAGTGACGGTCTTTGGACATTCAGTGGCTCGCAGATGACCGTTGATCAGTTCACCACTCAATTAACCGTGACACCATTGGCTTCCGACAGGGTTGGGCTTTCTGCTCAAACCACATGGAACCATGGTGTGAAAGGATCCGGCTCCGTGATGCTCTCCGCTGAACTCACGGATTGGCGCAAGTCGATCGGCGGGAACTGGACTAGTATCAGTCTGCAAGGAAGCTATGTGGACAGCGACAGTCCGCTCTTCAACGATGTTTCCATCAAAGGAAATTACGCGTTTGTCACATGCGAAAATGACGATGATTGCGACGGTCTATATGTTTTTGATCTCGCGAATCTCGCCGCTCCTTCGCGTGTGGCGAGTTCCTTCGATCTTGGGGTATATGGTTATGATCTTGTCGTGAACGGGAATGTTCTCTACGTCGCGACCAGCGATAACAACGGCGAAATCCGGGCATACGCTGTGCATAATCCCGCATCGCTTTCTTCAGCAAAGCTCATCACCAGCTACAATCTTCCGGGATCCGGTCGCGCTCGCAGCTTGGCTCTCAAAGGAAGCACGCTTTATGTCGGCGCTACGGAATCCAATTCCGCATCCCGAGACGAGTTCTACACCTTCGATGTGACGAATACAGGGAGCATCGTCCTAAGAGATTCTCTCGATGATTCTGGATCCATTTACGATATTTCGATTCGTGGAACGACCGCATATCTTGCAAGCACAGCAGACACCTCCGAAATTCGCGTTGTGAACGTCGCAGATCCCGCAAATATTAGTTTCCTCGGCGGATACAATCTCACCGATGTGCACAACGGCCTTTCCCTTCATGCATTTGGCTCAGGCACACTCGTCGGGCGCACGGGTGGATCAGCCATCGACGAACTCGTCCGGTTTTCGTGGAGCAGCGGGGTACCTTCCGCTCCTCCGGGACCGTGGTACCGTGAGCTGGGCGGCAATGCAGAGGCGATGGTTATGGAAAATAGTGAGTGCGCGGTATTCATCGCGACAACCAACAGCACAAAGGAGTTGCAGGTGGTGAACGGGCGCAATATCAGTCTCGCGGAATTCACCAGCTACAATACGACAACTGGTGACGGTCGTGGCATTACCTATGATGTGACATTGGATCGTGTGTTCATGACGACCAACAAAGCATTACTCATTTTCCAGCCTGCCACGGGTGCGTGGACGTGCCCATGAAACGATTGTTGCAATTAACGGCATGGGTTCGCGTTCGGGGGGAGACGTGCCAACGGCACGTCTCTACGGAGGATGTTTCCGGAAGGGATGGGTATGTGTTTTTAATTAGCGTCCTCTTCGTCGGTGCGATCGCCATGACGACTGCGGCGACACTCGTGGTTCTCGGCATCGGTGCACAGCGCAGTGGGCGGGTATATGCCCAGTCGTCACAGGCGCTTGCCAATGCCGAAACATGCGTAGAGCGCTCGCTGCAGTCTCTGCGCACATCTTTTAGTTATGCCGGTAGCGAAACACTCACCCTCACAGACGGCACTTGCGAGATCAAGACAATTGGTGGAAGCGGTAATTTCAATCGCTCGATTTGCGTGAAGGGAATGACAGGAAATGTTACACGTCGTCTGGAGGTTCTTGCCAAAGAGCTGCTTCCGGTAGGCACCATATCTTTGTGGCAGGAAGTGGGTACATTTACCTTATGCGCCGAATGACCTCACTTCGTTCCTCGTCGCGCTCGGAACTCCGCGAGGGTTTTACCCGTCTCCATCCTGTGGGACTCCGCCGAGGTTTCACACTCATCGAAGTCATTATCTTCGTCGCAATCTTTTCGATGATTATCACTGTAATGCTGCCACTCCTTTTTTCGGTGACCGAGACACGGCTACGGCAGCAGACGATCGCGCTCGTTGAAGATAACAGCGCACAAATCGTCCAGAATCTTATGAGACGTGCGCGGAACACCGAGCGTATTTTGCAGCCCGCAATCGGATCCACCGGCGCTGTTCTGGCTCTGCAGCATGGATCCGGAGGATTGCACCCCATGATTTTCGGCGTGCAGACCGGTAGTCTTATCGTCATCGAGCGCGATATAAAAAGTGTCATCACTTCCGAGCAGGTTGCCGTCATCGATTTTGTCATCCGCAATACCTCTGTTTCTGAGGACAAACAAAGTTTCACATATTCCTTCCGCGTGTCGCGCACGATTCGCTTAGAGAGGCCGCATACCTACGACCGGCGCTTCGAGGGAGCAATTACCCTTCACCCGGATGACACACCACTTTCCGGCGGATGCAGTTGCTCAGCACCATCATGCAATGCCGGCATTTATTCCTGGAACGTATGTTCGGCGAGTAGCTGCAGCGCGAGGACAGAGCCGATTATATGTCCGTAGAGACGTGCGAATCGCACGTCTCTACGGATCCCGTATATTTGTTATTTCATCACAATTACCTAGGCTCTCAATACAAACATTCAATTCATTCAAATGCATCGGTACAATGCTATTCCAGCGACTGGGAGATTTTGTACATGGTCTCCCGTCATTATTTTCTCCCCCTTCTCCCACTCCCTATGGATCTTCGTCTTAAGAGCCGGTCAGGCTTCACGCTTATCGAACTCCTGCTGGTCATCGGCATCATCGCGATCCTCGCGTCGATCGTCATTGTCGCGATCAACCCAACCAAGCAATTGGCCGATGCCAGAAACGCACAGCGCCGCAGCGATGTAAACACCATCCTCAATGCGGTGTACCAGTATGCCATCGACAACAACACCGGAGCGCTTCCGGGTTGTCTCCCGTCAGCCACTGCCGGTACAACGTACAACATTTGTCTTGCGAACGACTGCACGGACGTAACGGACAGTTGCAATCTTGCTACACTTACAGGTACCTACATTGTCTCCATCCCGGTCGATCCGAGTGGTGCTACGGGCAACGACACGATGTACGATATTGTTAAGGATGCCAATGACCGTTTGACTGTCTCTGCTCCAGAAGCGGAGAACAGCGAGACGATCACCGTGACTCGGTAATTCCTTCGGTTACATCAAAAAAGCCTCGGAGAAATCCGGGGCTTTTTGTGAATGGGAAATGCATCAATTTGTAGCGGAGATTCATGAATCTCCGCTACAAATTGATGCATTTCCCAATATTATTTAATATCGTCAAAATCAGTCATTTATGCTATAATCAATAGGTTAATGGTTAAAACAAAAATTCCATCTCCGTCTCAAATCGCACTGCGCCAGTCGCTCCTTAAACGGGTGATTTTTCTGTCGCTCTACCTTGCGATCAGCACCAGCATCATCACCGCTGTCGCAGGATATGTCATGGCCGGGAGGCTCCTGAGAGAGCGGACGCTGAATCATCTCTCCATCCTCGCTTCCATTCGCAAAGATGCTCTAGAGGAAGTTCTCCGCTCAGAGCGTGAAGCAGTCGCCCACATTGCCGCGCGCGGAGACATACGAGTTGCTACGAGTGCGGTCGCGGCAGAGCGAGCAGCGCAGGACGCACTGCAGGATCTGCGTGATGTACAGGGTGAAGCACCATCAGGCATCACGATATTTGATCGCTCCGGTCGTGTCCTCGGATCAGCGGGGCTCCCGATCGACTCTCCGTCGACTATCATCACCGCAACACACGTTCTCCCGGTTATCCGTGAAGGGCGGTGGGAAGGGAATGTAGTATTTTCCATGCTTCCCGGAGGCAGGGTTCTTGCCACTCACAACGAAATCAAATCGCTTCTGCCCCTCTTTTTCAATGTCTCGAGTTTGGGAGTTTCGGCAGACATCACACTTGCCGTTCGCGGAAATCTGGGAAAAATAACCTTCATACATGGTGGGCAGGAAAACGCGATTGCCGAGGAATGGACGATCGCCGAGGCCGCAGAGCGCTTTCCCGGAGTGCGCGCGCTCAGTGCCGCGCTCTTGGGATCTGAGGGAATTGGTGAGGAAGAAAAGTCTTCGGGCGAAGACGTGTATGTTGCGTACCGTACTTTGCCGATGTTCAAGGGGGCTCTTTCGATCAGCCTCCATCGCAAGGAGGCGCTCATGGGTCTTGAGGTGCTTTCCGGTTTTCTTGCGGCGATCAATGCATTCATCCTTGGTTCCGCAACGGTATTTTCCGTACTTCTTGCCCGCAGGGTCACGCGAGGGCTGCATCATCTCGCTAAAAAAGTTCGCAAGCTTGCTCCCGGTCATTGGACATTCCCGCGCACCATCCAGACAGGCGATGAAGTGGAACTTCTCGATGCCGTCGTCGCAGATCTCACACTTCGACTCAGGGACACATTCATTTCCATGGAAGATGAGATCGCGGTCCGGACGAGCGATCTTCAAAAGCAGTTTACGCAGGATCGCGCGATTCTCGAGACGATCGAGCATGGCGTCATCCTGTTTAATGCCGCCGGAAAAATCACAGGAGCAAACCCAGCCGCCGAGCGTCTGCTCTGCGTGCGGTCCGGCTCCCTGCAGAACAAAAGCATCGTGGAATCCCTGCCACTACGCACCCATCGCAAAACGTTTGTAGGATCTTCTCATCCCATTGCCCATTGCCTAGACAAGCACCAGAGGTTCCATCAGCGGCCGGATACGCACCTGTGCGTCATCCGCGGTGACGGGACATTGCTGCCGGTTTTACTCGTGGTGTCTCCATTGCTCGAAAAGGGAAAATGCACCGGTGGGATCGCAGTCTTCCAGGATGTCACCGAAGAGCGCCAACTGGATTACATGAAATCCGAATTTATCTCGCTTGCGTCTCATCAGCTACGCACTCCCCTTTCATCGATTCTCTGGTACATCGAACTGCTTGCGGATAAAAAAGCGACAAAGCTCACTTCTGAACAGCGTTCCTATGTCCGCGAAATGCAAACATCTGCGGAGCGTATGACCGGGCTCATCGATGCCCTGCTGCAGGTTTCCCGGCTGGAAGGCGGAGGCATCCGGGCAAATCAGAAGTCTGTGGATCTGCGGCAGTTCCTCCAGAGCATTGCTGAGGAATCGAAAGAGCTTGCCAAAGAGCGTGGAGTGGCGATTACCTTTCATTCATCCGGCCGGAGTGTGAAACTCAAAACCGACGCCACACTGCTCTCGGTTGTGATGCAAAATATCCTGAGTAACGCCGTGAAATATTCCAAGATAGGTGGGCAGATTGTGATCTCATTGGAAGCCCGCCGCGGCTGCGCCGAAATTATCGTGGAAGATAGTGGCATTGGGATACCTGATCGCGAACAACAGCATCTCTTCCAGAAGCTTTTCCGCGCGGATAATGTTCACAAGGTGGATGCGACAGGCAGCGGGCTCGGTCTTTATATCAGCAGGATGGTGATGGGGACACTAGGGGGGTCGATCAGCTTGAAGAGCAGGGAGAATAAGGGAACGGTGGTGACGGTACGGTTGCCAATGAAGAAAGGGAAATAGGGCATTGGGCGTAGGGCGTAGGTTCTGTACTCTTTTCTTTTATCGGTACATTCGGACTTGAAATGCATCCTTGCATGCCTGAAAATGGAAGTCTGCTCTTTGGGCGATCGCCCAGCACCTTCTTTCGCAGCTGCAGTAACCACTCGCGAAATATCAATCGTGATTATCGAGTCTACGAAAAAAGGTGCTGGGAGGAACGTCCGGGCTTCATAGGAACGCCATGCGGGTAACGCCCGCCGCGGCGGTGCATACTCCATCCTTGTGGTGGACAAGACCGTCGTAGGACAAGTGTCACAGTGACGATTCCCGCCTTCAAACGTGGGAGTGCAACGCCCCGGGAACCGGGGTCCAGCACCTTTCTCGTTCGTGTGCCAAATGCTAGTTAACCCTGGCATTCGCTCCAAACATTCAGAAAGGTGCTGGATGGTAAACTCTTGGTGAAGCAAGGAGGATTTGGGTGCGCGGAAGCTGCCTTGGTTCCAAGGTACCGCATACCCCTCCGCTCGAGCCGCGTAGTAATACGTGGCCTAGATAGATGATCGCCTCCTCCCCCGCACCTTTTTGGTCACTTGCGGCAGCGAGCTACTGAAGTTCAGTGGCGAGCATCCACCTCACGCCAAAAAGGTGCTGGGGGGAAGACAAGACCCGGCGTATAGAGGAGCAGCGAATAGAGAGGGCTTCGGCCCTCTTTTTCGTATACTATTTCCCCGGTTCAATACAGATTCGATCGATGAAGCACACGCAGGAGCCGGATCATTTTTTTCTCCTCATCCTTATTAAAGAGAACCCGATACTCACCAATCCGTAGCCGGAAATCTGCGAGCGCGTAGTCCTTCAGTTGCTTCACTTGGGCATTCCCTGCCCATGGGTCGTTTTCCAAGGCGCGGATCTTTCGGAGAATTTGCTTTACGCGTTCCCGCGGAATCGCGGCGAAGTCTTTTCTCCAGCGCCGGAGGTCTTCGATGACGATCTCATACGCCATACTCCTTTGCGAAATCATCAAAAGGAGCGGGCTTGGTTTTTCCTTCCCTTCCCCGGAGCACCACGGAGCGCGTCTCTTCGTCCTGCAATTCCCAAAGTTCTTCTCGGATCTGATTGAGGGTGTCGGATGCAAGGAGGAGTTCCGCCGCCTCTTTGGAGAAGACGATGCCGCTGACCGCATTGTTACTCAGCACCACGTGCATTGGTTGCTTCGAGTAGAAAACCTTTTTGAGTTGCCGCTGCAGGTTGGTGATGGAGATGAATGAGGAGAACATGATGGGGCGGGTGATTGATATTATTCTATATGGAATCAGCATGAAAGACAATGAATTTTACACATGGATTGTATGTCTGGTATTGGTTGCTTTGTATCAATTTTTCTGGGAATTGTATCCCGGCGTATAAGAGGAGCAGCGAATAGAGAGGGCTTCCACCCTCTTTTTCGTATACTATT
>MFXW01000024.1 GCA_001787585.1 Candidatus Peribacteria bacterium RIFCSPHIGHO2_02_FULL_53_20 | reverse complement strand
CCGCTCCGCAGCCGATTAGAGCGTGTCGCAGGATTAAAAGTAAGCTCACCTGAAAAAGGCGTGCGGCTCGGCCAGGAACTCTTCGGAGAAAAGGTAACGCGCTCCTCCAAGGAAAAAGGTTCGCCTGTACTCGGTACCAGAGAATCCATTGCCGTCTCCGGAACTGGCGGAACGGTGGAGATTGCCGCACGCATTGCTCCAGACCGTGAGCGCAGTGCCTTCAGCCCGGAACTTGTCGCGGAATTACTGGAACGCGGCATGCTCGAACCAACCGCGGAAGGAAATGCGTACCGCGTGAAATTCACACTGGGAGGGACAAAAGTGCAAACCGCCGTGGAATCGACGGAAATGCGCGGACCTGAGCGCGCGATGATTGGACGCAGAGACTTAAGCGGATTCCTCATTGATCCGCTGCGAACGGATGCTCCGACCACTCGTATCCGCGTCCGGCATGATCTCCGGGCAGTGGACCGGTTGCTTGCGCAGGCGGATAATACCTTTTCCCTCCTCAGAGCTCTCAAACCTGTGAATCTCCTGGAAGAGCGCAGGCGCGCAGAAAAGGATAGGAAATATGAACCGTTGTTTCAATATCCTCCTCTTTCCGAGGACATCGAGGAGATCGAAAAACGTATGAAAATTCCGGTGCGGGATGATTCCCCCCTCGGGGAACTTCTCAAACGCAAACGTGCAGAACTTCTTCTGCGACTGGAACTCCTGCGGGTTCGCGGGAACTCCGCATCCTCATTCACGGAAATTTCCACTCGGCTCTTCGGTGCGCCTTCGCAGCACCTGCACCGGCGCGCGGAGCATATGGTGAGTGAAGGCAATGTTGCCGTTGAAGAGAAATCCCTGACCGCCGAGGATGCCAGTGAGATCCTCCAACAGGCGCTCGACCGCTACGGTCTCCATGAGTGGCGCTGCGTGATCCGGGAAACACTCGTCGCGGACTGTGCGGTCGGAGGAAGAACCCTCGCACTGCGGAAAGGCGCCATATTCAGCCCTGCACATGTAGCAGCGCTCGTCGCCCATGAAATCGAAGTGCACGCGCTGACGACGGAAAACGGCGCGCACCAGCCGTGGCTGCTTCTGCGACGCGGTACCGCCGGCTACCTCACCACACAGGAGGGGCTTGCAGCATGGAGCCAGAACCGCGTACTCCCGGAAGATCATCCCAAACGCCTCGGTCCGGCGCGTTCGTTCCTCGCCGTGGAATACGCGCGAACACACGGATTTCGGGATACGCGGAACTACCTGGAGACGGTACTCGGGTATGCACCGGAAAAAGCACTGAACAAGGCTATCGACGTAAAGCGCGGCCTCACCTATACCGGCGAACCCGGCGGATTCACGAAAGGCTCCGTGTACTTCGCGGGACTTACGTCCATCGAAGCGTATACGTCAGGCTGCGGCGATCTGCGGCGGCTCTTTTTAGGCAAAGTCACACTGGAAGATCTTGCACTCGTGGAACAGATACCAAATCTTGCAGCGCCGCTGCTGCTGCCGGAGTGGTTGCGGGTGTAGCTCTTTCGCCCCCACCCCTAACCCCTCCTCCACAGGAGGAGGGGGATGTGTGTGTTTTGTATTCATGCAACAAGGAAAGAAAAATGCTTGTTCACTCGTGAAACAGAGCTCCCCTTCCCCCACGGGGGAAGGGGTCGGGGGATGGGGGCGTCACTCCCACTCCACCCTCCCCAAATCCGGCACACTCGTCATCCACGTCGCCCCTCCTGCAAATCGCAGAGACTCGCCATAAGGCCCGAAAAATTCCCATGAATCCTCAACGCTTTTTTTATGCCAGCGCCCCCGATACATGCTCCCTGAACGGAAGAGCAGCAGATTCCCTTCTCCTTTTACAGGAATCGTTAACCGGCCTAATTCTCCGATTTCCGTGATTGGCATTTCGAGGATGAGCACGTTGCGTGGCTGCAATGCACTTTTCATTCCACCGTTGATCCGAAGATACGCGCCGTCCTGGAGCAGCCGGTACTCCACATTGTGGTACGCACTGAAATAATCGATGCGGATGAGTGTCGCTCCGGAACCTCCTGGTTGCGGTCCGCCAGTCGGATACGGCGGCCAGAGGGTCTTGAGCGGAGCAACTCCTTCCGGGGATACGAATGCCTCCAGCGATTCCTTTGTAAGGAACAGATTATGCGGCGCGGGAACGTCATCACGGCGAAGGGTGTGTTCTTCATCGTCAAACTGAAGCACATTAACCGTAGTGAGATTGGGAAGTGCCACAGCATGCTCGAAGGCTTCTGGACTCCCCCCAGCATGCACAATGACCGCAACCCATGGCTGAGACGCATCGACGAAATACGGTCGGAGCGACCGCACCGGGCCGACCATCAGCGGCAGATCCTTCGCGTCAAAGACCGCAAGGAACCGCGAGATCATCCCCTCGACGTGAAATTCCTCGATAAAGAGCGCGTCTTCAAGACCTGCTTGGTACAGACGTGCGGTTTCATGGTTCTCTACCATGACGCCGATAAGATTTCGCTTCTTCTGCTGATCCGGAAAAAGACTCAGGCGCAGGAGAAACTCCGGCGGAGCGAGCGAAAAGGATGCAGGCGTGGGCGAAGGAATATGTACAGCATTACTAGCATGCTCTGCATCTCCAAGGAGCGCGAAGACAGCTCCGATAAGGGAAAGCAGGAGCACCGAAGCCATCAGGGAAATCGTGATGACGGCAATAGGGCCAAGACGGTGTGGGGCGTGGGCGATCATTGGGGAAGAACAGAGAAAACCGGCGAACCGACTGAGGCTCCGTCCGGCACGATATTATTTTTTCTTCTCTTCTTTGGCGGGAGCGGCACCTTCGGCTGGAGCAGCGGCACCCTCGGCACCCGGTACAGCGCCTTCGGCAGTGGCGACAACACCCTCCACTCCTTCCACCGGAGCAGCCACCTCCACGACTTCTTCCTCACGCGGCTCTTGGACGACGGCGATGACCGTCTCGGCACTGTCCTTGATCTTCACGCCTGTGGGTGCCTGCAAAGCACCAACGGTAATGACATCATGGAATTCCTTGAGACCGGAAATATCGGCGATGAGTTCGTGTGGCAGATCTTTCGGCAGACACTTCACCGTGACATGATCGTGAGCCACAACGAAAATGGCGCCGAGATCCTTCACCGCAAACGACTCACCCGTGAAGCGCACCGGCACCTTGGCTTCAATCTCCTTGGTCATATCGACAACGTAGAAATCGATATGCATTATTTGACCGCTGACAGGATCAAGATCCATCTGATGGATAAGAACGGGAACTTTCTTCGATCCGACAGAAAGTTCGACTAAAGTGCTTTCCCCAGCCTTGGTGTAGACGCGGTTGAGCTCACTTCTATCACACGTAATGGATGCTGTCTTCGTTCCCGAGCCATACACCACGCACGGCACTTTGCCGCTTCTCCGCATAACTTTGGGCTTTATGCCAGCCTCGCGTGCCTCTGCTTTCAGGGAAACCATATCCATTGCCGGTAGAGCCTAAAGGAGGGCAGGAGGACGGTCAACGACAATACCGCGCCATTTCCAGAAATATCTCATCGCACTCATCAGATGCCACCGCACCGTTCTCTTCGTAAATAATGTCATCATCCCCCCCTCGCTTAATCGATGCTCTCTGTCCGAAACAACGATAGATGCATCGTACACGACACGCTTGCCTGCTGCCCATGTCCGTCTACAGAGATCAATATCTTCAAAAAACAGGAAGAATCGCGGATCGAATCCCCCGAGTTCTTCATAGAAGGAACGACGCAGCAGCAGGCACGCTCCCGCAACCCAATCGACTTCCCGGGATGGAGAGACAGAGCGTGTGTACTGTGTCTCAGATGCATCCGTAGGGGCATAGCGCGCTATGCCCCTACCCCCCTCAACCGTGCCCCTCCCAAGATGCGACTGTGTATAAGCTGCAAGTCTGTTGGGAAACAGATATTTGAGGACCGTCCGTTTGATGAATACATCCGTAACACTCGGAAATGCGCGTGCCGAATCCCGCACCACCCCGCTCGGAAAGACAAGCTTCGGCGCAAGAATGCCGATCGTGGGATCGCGCTCCATGATCCCGACCATCTTCGCCAGAGTATCGGGGGGCGGGACGTTATCGGGATTAATAATGAGGAGATACTCACCGGTGGCATAGCGCGCTCCAAAATTATTCCCTTTGCCGTATCCGAGATTTTTTTTAGTCTCCGCTATCCGCACCCGGGGATCTTTGGGTAATTGGGTACGGAGAATCCCGATGCTGTCCGTTTCCGAATGATTATCGACCACAATCACCTCCAAGCGATCCCCAATCGACTGGACAAGCAACGCCCGAACGCAGGCCAATGTATCTTTAGGACTGCGATAGGTAAGGACGATGGCGGAAACGAGGGGCTGCACCACTGAAGAGCATAGTACAATGACTTCGATGGAGAACCCCCACCTCGCCTCTCTCCGCAAGCGCACAGCAAAGGCACCAACCGGCCCCGGCATCTACCGTTGGAAGGATGCAAAAGGCACGGTGCTGTATGTAGGGAAAGCCGTGAATCTGCGAGATCGGCTGAAGAATTACGTCCAAACCAAGGCGGATCTGTCCATCGGTCCGTGGAAGCTGGCATTGCGCAAACACCTGGCGGACGTGGAGTGGACGGTGACGAATTCCGATCTCGAAGCGCTGATCCTCGAAACGAATCTCATTAAGACACTGAAACCGAAATACAACGTCATGATGAAGGACGACAAGAACTACGTGTACCTTGAAGTCACGGTCCGCGATCCCTGCCCGCGCCTTGCGGTCGTTCGACAGATGCACAATCCTGATGCCCGCTACTTCGGTCCTTTTCTCTCCGCATGGGAAGTCCGTCGCAGTTTGGAAGTGCTGCAGATGCTGCTGAATTTCCAGACGTGCAAAAGAGGATTGGATCGATGCAACAAATTTGCAACCTGTAACCTGCAACCTGCAACTGGTTCTTTGTCCGAAGAAAAGAATAATCTAAAACCATGCTTGGAGTATCAAATCGGCAAATGCAACGGTCTCTGCATCCAAGCCGTGAGCACCGAAGAATACCGCCGACGGATTGATCTGGTGATGGATTTCTTCAAGGGCAACCGTGACTCGCTCGCGAAAAAGGCACGCGAGCTCATGGCACAGGCGGCAATAGACAAGAAATTCGAGCGCGCCGCAAAACTCCGGGATGCACTCGGGTTTATCGAACATCAGAAAGAAGGACAGATTGTCTCCGATCCGCATGGATCCGACCTCGACGTGATCGGAGTAGCCCTGAGCAATAACCGCTCCGTTGCCGTCGTCTTGAAAGTCCGCGAGGGGAAACTGATCGGCGAAGAAAAATATCCGCTCCATGGTGAGCCGGACACTATTGCTGAGGCACTTGATGCGTTTTTGTCGCAGTACACCGAAGCGCAGATTGATTTGCCTCCGGTGATCATCATCTCCGAAGATATTCCTGACCGCCTCCTTCTCGAAGCATGGTGCACGTCGCGAAGCGGCAAAAGGCTCCGCATGATCGTCCCCGAACGCGGGAAAAAATCGCATCTGCTGGAACTTGCAGTCAAGAATGCTGAAGAAAAACTCCGTGCCCAAGAAACGGCATGGGAAAGCGCTGCACGCAATCTTGAGAATGCGTTAAAAGAACTGCAAGACATCCTCAAACTCCCCTCCTTACCCAAACGCATCGAAGGGTATGACATCTCCCACCTCGGCGGCACGGAAACCGTGGGAAGTATGGTCGTGATGGCGAATGGAAAGCCGATCAATGACCAGTATCGATCATTTACTTTACGCACTGTCAAAGAAGGAGAGATAGATGATTACAAGTCGCTGCAGGAAGTATTGAAACGACGCTTGCGCCATCTCACGCAAAATATCCGCATCGAAGAAGTAGAGTGGAAGAAGCGCGACATCACGTTCGGAAAAGCACGGAAAGCGGAGGCAGCCATCATCGCAAAAATCATCGCCGATCATCCGAAGGATTTGCATCCACTGGAAACCATCTCTGTCAAAGAATTCTCTGTTGCGCGGCACAATACAGAGCTCATCGCATTTGTGCGCATGATAGCGACGGGAACGGCTACAGAAGCCAAATCTCTCTGGGTCGCGGATGCCTGGCGCGGTAACCGCCTCGGACAATTCCTCCTGCGAAAGCTGCTCGCCAAAGCTAAAGGAAAGATCTACGTAACGCTCCATCCACAATTTGAAGAATATTACGCAGAGATCGGCTTTCGCCCAGTACAGACTCCCCCGCCCGCGATTCAACAATCGATGGATGATGCAAAAAAACTTGGTGGAGAATTTCTCGAGGGTGTAGCGATGGTTTTCATTCCTTCCGAAAACAAAATCGATGTCTCACTCTCCGCGTACCCCGATCTTCTGGTGATCGACGGAGGTAAGGGGCAGCTCTCTGCCGTGCTCGATGCGATGCGCGAGAGTGGCATCACGCTTCCCGTGATCGGGCTTGCGAAAAAACAGGAGGAAGTTTTTGTGCCCGGTCACAAAGATCCCGTCATCTTCCCGCAGGAATCCCCCGCAAAATATCTCCTCATGCGACTCCGCGACGAAGCGCATCGATTCAGCAACGCCCACCGCGAGAAGCGATTAAAACACCGCAGTGTCGGATCCGCGCTTGATAACATTGCTGGCATCGGGCCACAGACGAAAGCGAATCTTCTGCAGCGCTTCGGCACGATCACAGGAATACGGGAAGCGCGTGACGGAGAACTCGCACAGTTACTCAATGCGGTACAGCTCCGGGCAATTCGCGAGTCGTTGAAATAGTTGGTTGCAAGTTGCAGATGTGTGCTTTGCAACCTGCAACCGTATTTTCTATGCCTCCTGCGTCGTGTGCCCCTTCCGCTGGTACTTCGTCACCACATCCGCGATCGTCGCGGCGACTTCCTGCGCGTGCGGAACAAAATGAATGGTGACCGCATCGCCTCCGAGACCTTCCTTCAAATGAATGGTGATCTCGCCAAAAGGAAAGATATCCCAGAACTGCGTGGAGGCGGCGATCCCGCCGACGTTCTCCAAATGAATCGGTTTCTCTTCCCGGGAAAAGACGGACGTCTGATCAACGAGTACGATCTTGTCGGTCGTCACGAGAAGGAAATCGTAGCGCCAGTCGATAAATGCCTTAATGACACGGAAGAGCACGAAAAGCACCCAGAGCGCTGCGGCCAAACCGATGATCTCCGCAAGAGGCCAGTTGTTGAACCATGCAACGTACACCATCCCGAGAAGCACGAGTGTGATAAGAAACTCTCGGAATGCCCTAATGAAAAAAGACAACCAGTGATAACGTGTGAGGAGTATTTCCGCCTCCCCTTCGATGCAATAGCGTTGGCAGATCTTTCGTGTGGCTGCGGTGTCGAGTGCGAAGAGGCGCATATGAAGCAGTGTATAGCGTACATTCTTTTTGCAACACATCTTCCTTCTCCGTACACTTTTGCTACCCATTCGATCTTTTCATCGCTGTTTCTCATTTCCGTGGCCCCATCGTCTATCGGCTAGGACACCTGGTTCTCATCCAGGAAAGCGGAGTTCGATTCTCCGTGGGGCTGCCAATTACGAAATCGCCGGTTTTGCAGCAGAACGCGCCACCCCTTCGCGGCTTGCGGCCGCAGCATTTGCCCTTTGAGAAGAACGTTCGAGCCGATCGTTTTGAGAAATGTGCGAAATTCTTGCGGATCATCCTGTGACAGCAGTTTTTTGGCCTGGCAACTGCGAATAATGAACTCCCGCATCGGTTCGAGCCACGCATTGCCGTTTTGTTCGCTGTCTCGGATTCTCTGATCGAGGGTAGCCTTGCGTTTCAGGAGCTTATTCTTCTTCTGGACATATTCCTCTGTGTCGATGGTGCCCTCCAGCTTCATATCGAGAAGCTTCTCCAGTTTTTTCTCGATCTCCTGTTTCTCTTCCACAAGACAGCGAACGGCTTCCCGACTGGTTGTGTGGGCCTGAGCCTTTTCTTCATCGAGCTTGCAGAGCATGTTCTCCGCCCAGTCGTCGGGCAGTGAGACCTGTTCGACGATTGCTCTCGCCTGCTCAAGCAACGACTCCTCACGGAGATACTTCTCGGTGCAGTTCCCTTTCTTCTTGGTACAGCGGTAGTAGTGATGCCCTTTCTGGATCTCCGCTGTGATAGCACACCTACAGGTCCCGCACTGCATGAGGCCGATGAAAGAGAACTCATGTTTGCGCCTGCGCTGCTTCTTGCCTCTGTTCTTCATCACCCGCTGCACCTCGTCGAACAGGTCTTTGGCAATGAGTGGCTCGTGTTTTCCTTCGTAGAGCTCGCCACGGAACTCCAGCATCCCGTAGTAGAAGGGGCGACGGAGAA
>MFXW01000023.1 GCA_001787585.1 Candidatus Peribacteria bacterium RIFCSPHIGHO2_02_FULL_53_20 | reverse complement strand
GGGCAGATTCCGAATTCCCTCGCTCCGAAGCTGGCAGCAGCGGGCGTGCCAATTTTGGGAACCGCTCCGGAGGATATCGATAGAGCTGAGGATCGCCACAAGTTCAGCTCTCTCCTGGATACTCTCGGAATCGATCAGCCGGCATGGAAGGAATTCACCGACCTCTCCGGAGCGCTCGCATTTGCCGCGTCCGTCGGATACCCCGTGATCGTGCGCCCAAGCTACGTGCTTTCGGGGGCTTCGATGGCAGTCGTACACACCGATGCGGATCTGGAGGAATATGTGAGCTTGTCAGCGTACGTGAATAAGGAAACACCGATCGTCGTTTCCAAGTTCGAAGTCGGCGCGAAGGAGATCGAGCTCGATGGCGTTGCCCAAAAGGGAAAGCTCCTCCTCTACGCCGTCGCCGAACACATTGAAAACGCTGGCGTACACTCGGGAGATGCCACGATCGTCCTACCGCCGCAGCGCGTGAATTTAGAAACCCTCCGGCAGATCAAGATGATCGGCAAGCGCGTCGCGGAGGGGCTTAAAATCTCCGGTCCGTTCAACATCCAATTCCTCGCAGCGAATAACCGTCTCAAGGTCATCGAATGCAATCTCCGTGCCAGCCGCAGTTTCCCATTTGCAAGCAAGGTCACCGGCGAAAACTTCGCGGTACTCGCAACCCAGGCGCTTCTCGGAAAAGCCCCAACCGGCAAGCACTATCAGACCCTCGATCTCGATCACGTCGGCGTGAAAGCGGCGCAATTCAGTTTTAGCCGGCTCAAAGGAGCGGATCCGAGATTGGGCGTGGAGATGGCGAGTACCGGAGAAGTCGCGTGCTTTGGCGAGAATGCCGAGCAGGCATTGCTGACAGCCCTCCTCGCCGTGGGATTCAAGATGCCGAAGAAAAATATCCTCGTCACCGTCGGTCGGCTGGAAGACAAAGTGGAAATTCTCTCCTCGCTCCAAGCACTACAGGAACGAGGCTTCACCTTCCTCGCCACTGCACGCACGCACGAATTCATGGAATCCCGGGGCATCAACTCGGGATTGCTCCATAAAGTAAGCGAGCCCCGATCGCCGAATATCCGGGAGTATCTGGAAAATAAGCGCCTCGATCTGGTCATCAATATCCCCACGCATTCCACGTCGACTGAACGGACGGACGGCTACTTCATCCGCAGACTCGCGACGGATCACGGCATCCCGCTCATCACGAATGTGCAGCTTTTCAAACGGTTTGTGGAAGCGCTGACGCGAGAGGATGTGGATGCATTGCCGCTGATGGCGTGGCCAGATCTTCTGCAAGCGTAAAGCGAATGGCTTTTGGCTTTTAGGGGTTGTCAACACCATGAAACCGCGTACAATACGCCAGCTCCATCCCTTTTTTCACATGCCCAAAGACGACGATCTCCTCACCGATGACGATGCCTCTGAAGAGAGGACGAAAGACGAAGATACCGATGCCGGAGATGCCGACAAAGATATTCTCTCCTCGACCGGGGGTGCAACTACCGGCGATGACGACCAAACGCTCGTAACCAAGGAAGGACTCAAGAAGCTCAAGGAAGAACTGGAGCTCCTCAAAACCGTTCGTCGCCAGGAAGTCGCACAGCGACTGAAGGAAGCCATCTCCTACGGAGATCTTTCGGAAAATTCCGAATATGAGGAAGCGAAAAACGAACAGGCCTTCGTGGAAGGACGCGTCCTGGAACTCGAACAGAAAATCAAGAACGCCAAAATCATTGCGGAAAAAAAAGCAGATGCCAAGCGCGGCAAGGACATTGACATCGGAACGACGGTGACTGTCCGCAACCGTTCTGAGGGCGAGGATCCCGAGACGTATATCATCGTGGGCTCAACGGAAGCAGACCCCTTAGAGCATAAGATCAGCAACGAATCCCCTATCGGTCACGCGCTTCTCGGAAGGAAGAAGGGAGATGTAGTCGAAGTGCCAACCCCAGCGGGGAAGTTTAAGTATGAAGTGCTGAAGGTTGCCTGAGCCGCATGCCTGCAGGCATGCGGCTAAAAAGGCGTGCGTCTTTATGGTAATCTATCTTCGTGCCCACCCCTGCTCCAACCATCGTCATCCCCCCCGAAACCCAGCAGAAATTCGGGGAGATTATTGCGCTGATCCAGGCATCCGAAAGTATGAACGACGAGGAGCGGCAGTACTGGATCAATATCCTGCCGATCATGACGCCCGAGCAGGTCGGGAATCTTCGCCAGATTCTGGACAACGAAAAATCGCAGCTTGCGGCGATCGACAAGAAATACAGCAAAGAGATTTCAGCTCTCGGGCAGGAGGAATTGATCCGGCAGGCGGATGAAGTGCGTCGTAACCGGCGCCTGAAGCTCAAAACCACCGAACGCCAAAGCGAAGAAGCGGAAGATACACAGACGGAGGATCTGCTAAAGAAGATTGAGATAGAAGGAACACCTTCTCTCTGATTCTCCAATGACGGATATGTCAGTGAACCGCAGCCAGAAAGGCTGCTCCCTATTTCTATTCAATGTTTCCCATAATCTCTTTACTGCATATCGGGAGCAGGCTTTCTGCCTGCGGCAAAAGGCGTTCAACCTCTATTCATTAGCACTTGCATAGTTCCGCCAAGCAAACGTCCAGAATCGCCTCCGCTTCCTGCGGCGCTTCGGCGGTACTCCGAAGTCCTCCTGTTTTCAGATCGATGTCGGCCTGCGCGAAGCGACCAAGCATGCCTTGTAGCTTCCCATGGTTCATACGGCGGGCGATGGGCAATAGACCCCGTGCCGTGCCGAATTTCATGCCAGATTTCTTCATGACATCCTGGGGGGACCTGGCACCATCCTGCACAGCGGCTGCGACCGCGGTGAGCTGCGCGACGATCCAGAGCAACATCGCCCAGAGTCCGCCTGTCGTCTCTCCACGCGACGTGAGCTCCTTCACAAAACCAAGGGTACGCGGAGCGTCTCCCTCAACAAGCAAATCAATCAACTGCCAGACATTGCGCTCTCCGGAGGGAAGCACCAATGTGTCCACGTCATCCCTTGTCACCGGTTTTCCTCCCGCGTAGAGCGCGAGCTTCGCGATCTCCTGTTGCAGAACGATCTGCTCCGTTCCTGCGGCAAACACCAGGGCTCGCAATGCATCAGGGAGGATCGCCACACCCTCTCTCACAAACGCATCACGGATCCAGCCTTCGAGTGCAGCTCCCGCAAGGAGCTGGCATTCACGGACATCCGCGATCGCGAACAGTGCCTTTACCCCGCTCTTGCGGCGATCGGGAGAAGGATCAATGAAAAGAAGAAGGACATCTGGATGAATATCCTTCGGCAATCGCTCTACCTCCTCTTTTTCAAATGCCGGCACGCCTTCAACGATGACCAGACGTTTACGTGCTGTAAAAGGCAGAACGGAGATCTCATCGAGCAGATGGGGATATGTGAGTGCATCCCCCTCAACCCTGCTGCAATTTTCCGCGCCATGCTTGTCCCGAAATCCCTGTATCCACCGGTGCCGCTCTTCGGCGAGCAGATACGCATTTTTGCCAGTGAGAAGGAAGATTTGAGGGGACACAGGCTATAGTATAAAGAATGGTTGTATTGCTATATTGTTGTATTGTTTCAAAGTGATGATCCAACAATGATAACAATACAACAATACAACAATATATCCATTCTGCCCTCATGGAGCAAAAGCGCATTTCGTCCTATAATAGAAGGAATGCCAAACAAAAACTTCCGACGCACGTCCCGATTCTCGGTGCTCATGATGGGCGCCGCAACGGTCGCGAGCGCTTTTTTCATCGGCATCGAGACAGCCGGGGATGTCCACCCCATCGCCCTGATCGAAGCGGGGAGCGGTGAACTCCGCGGGGACGTAAGCGGCAACGGCGCACTGGACCTCGGAGACGCTATCGCGATCCTCGAAATCGTCCAGGGCTACCGCGTTCCGACTCCGGAAGAACTGCGGGCGGACCCGAATGGCGACGGTCTCCTCACGGTGGACGACGCCCTCAGGATCCTTGCGACACTCGACGCACGCTAAATACCCATACATGCACACTTCGCTTTGCCACAGGCTCACTGTATCCGCACTTGCATTGCTCATCACGCTGCTTCCTGTGACGACAGTGGATGCTATTGGCACGGAAACGACCCTCGTGCTGCGTCCTCACTGCCTTCTCGGATACGAGGAAGATAACCAAGTCCTTGAGGAAGGCGGCGACCCCGAGCAGATCCGATGCCCGAGCTTTTCTGTCGAAGACCCGCAGACACTGAAAACTCCTGACCTCGCCGTGGGGGATATTCTCGATCTCGATATCGTTCTGGAAAATCCAGACAACAAAGAGCTCACCAGAATGCGTGCCTGGCTCTCCTACGATCCGAATATCCTGCATGGCGATCAGATCACTGTGAGCGAGGCGTTCCCCGTAGTCACGCCGGGGGAAAGTGATTTCTCCGAAACCGAAGGCTATGCCAAAATCGAAGGATCGGTGGAGGGCGGCGGACCGAATGACCTGCAGATCTTTGTGGTCCGTGTGCAGTTCACGGTGCTCAAGTCGACTCCGGGTGGAACCGTCATCAATTTCTTCGACGTGCAATCCGGCGGTCACACCACCGCGGTCACGGGCACCGGAGAAGAGGAGGAACATGTCATCGACCGCGAGCCTGGCGCACTCCACGTTGTCTTCACTCAGGAGGAAGAGACTGTGGTGATCACCGAAGAGAGTGCGCCTCCGGCTGCAATCAGCAGCGCATCGGCATCATCGCAATCCAGTATTGCGGCTACGGAGCCTGTAGTTTCTGCGACTCCAGCTGGAGAACTCCTCACGGATGGCGAAGCTTGTATCACGGACAATCAATGTCGTTCGTCGCGCTGCATTGCAGGCATCTGCCAGGGTGCTACCCCACTTGTGGGGGGAGCCGCCTGCGGAAGCGATGCGCAATGCGCCAGCGGACAATGCAAAGACAATGCCTGTACCGCTCTTACTCCCGCGCCCGCCAACTCTTCGGCAACCTCTACAAGCACGCTTGCGGCTGTCGGCAGAGCATGTCAGTCCAATAAAGACTGTCAAAGCGGACTCTGCATCTCCAATGTCTGTATCCCCTCTCTCGATTCACAACGGCAAAACAATCCTGCTCCGGTGACCGCTCCGTCTGTACCAACAGCGGCGGATAGCTCCGCGTTCGCTCTCCTGCAGGTGCAGAATGCCCGCGTGACAACCGAAGGAAGCTCAGTGTACCTCGGTTGGGAAGGACTGAATTCCTCCCAGCTCAAGGCATATAACGTGTACTACGGGACGACGACCGGGCGCTACATCCAAAGAAAGACCGTCGAATCTTCTGTGAAAAGTCTGGCGATCCGTTCGCTGCCGGTGGGCACGACCTACTATTTTGCAGTCCGAGCGGTGAACCTCGCGGATCAGGAAAGCGCGTTCAGCCAGGAAGTCGGTGTCACCGTCGGGGATCCCAAGACCTCTACCTCCCCACTCGCCGCGGGATCCATCCCCGATGATGGTCCCGGCAAAAATCCTCTACAAGGAAGTGTCACGGGAAAAGGAGGAAGCGTCCCTGGGGAAACCGGCATCCCCTCCATCGCTCTCACGCTCGCAGCACTCTCTGCCATCATCGGCACGGGCTTTGCTTCCCGCAGGCAGATGATCGCCGTCTCCGATACCCCCCACTCATGAGTTCCCTGCATCCCCACTGGCAGGCGACGGATGACGGTGTTCCCGTTCCCGTGCGTATCGCAGTGAGCAAGAGTGCTCCTACAAATGTCCCCGTTGGAACGAAGACCGTCTCGCGAAGACCCGCTGCGATCGTCGGCATTCTCATGGCATTTTCGATAGGTGCAGTCGCCTACGGCACGCTCGATGACGCTCGGGCTCCGCTTGCGGGAGAACTCATGGACGTGGAAAACCCCACGACCTACTTTGATGTGCTTGCAGAGCAGATGGTGCGCGCCTCGGTGGACCAGAATAGAGACACGGCACCCGAAACAGCGGAAGTACCTACGGAAGATTCGATCGTCTATCGTAGAGATCTTGAGCCGAGTATTCCCGTAAACCCGAGCACCTACAATACCCTACCGGCAGAGCTTGCTGCCTCGCTGCCCGTCAATCAGAACGTGATCGGGGCAAATGTCACTGAGACCTTTCACAGCGGTGCACCAGGTCCAGTAGAGCAACCGCAGACGGGAGCAGGGATGCTCTGGGCGACGATCCTCGGTGCTGTTGCAGTGCTGTTCTGGCAATCGAGGGAGAAACTGAAGGCGATTGTTGAATAAATTATTTATTCGGATTATAAGGCTATTGAATAAGATAGTTGCATTGTTCAATGGTCGTATTGTTCGCAAGCGGTCATCAACAGTTCAGCAATACAACAATCAGCGATCCTCCAAGGCTGGTAGGATGCCTCTATGCATTCTTCATCCGAATCTTTTTCCGACCGCTACCGCGCCCACCGCGAGGCAGAAATCCACGGTCACCGACTCGGCAGCGTCATTCAGGACATCGTGTACGGAGGCAATGACGGCATCGTCACGACATTCGCGGTCGTCGCGGGAACGATGGGCGCGGGACTTCCTCGCTACATCGTGATCATTCTCGGACTTGCCAATCTCCTCGCCGACGGCATCTCGATGGCGACGGGCGCGTATCTCTCCATGCGATCGGAACGCGACCAGTTCAAACGCATCCGCAGAGAGGAACTCGAAGAGATTGAAGATCATCCGGATCTCGAGCGCGAGGAAATTCGCGAATTCTTCGGAAAGATTGGATTTGCGGGCGAGGATCTGGAGCGTGTGACTGCGGTCATCACCAGAGACAAAGCGGTCTGGGCGGATACGATGATGCACGCGGAACACGGGCTCACCGAGGAATCTACGAAACAGCCGGTGCTACATGCTCTCACAACGTTCCTGAGCTTTCAGCTCTTTGGCGTGATCCCCCTCCTCCCGTACCTTTTTACCATCTTGCCGGAGCAGCGCTTCAGCGTTGCGGTGATCTCCACCGGCATTGCACTCGCGCTTTTGGGACTCACCAAAAGCTGGGTGACCCGTGAGAATCTTCTTCGCGGCGCCATAGAAATCGTCAGCGTCGGAGCCGCAGGAGCGTTAGTGGCGTATGGGATCGGAGTATTGCTGAAGTCGACGGTGGGGGTGGCTTTGTAAGTATTATGTATTAAGTATTAGGTATTATGTATGGCTCATTTTCCTTAATAGGAAATACCTAATACATAATACTTAATACATAATACTTTCATGCTTCACAGAATCACCAAAGGTCAAGCTCTGCTTGCTGTGGGAATCCTCTTCTCTCTCGTCTTTCTGATCTACGGTCGCTCCATCGATTACCCCTTCGTACGCTTTGATGACGGGCTTTTGATCTATGACAATCCTGTGATTCGCGCAATGAATTTCACAACACTCGGAACAATTTTTTCGACGTACGATCCGGAGCTCTACATTCCGCTGACATTGCTTTCCTACCAATTCGATTTCCTGATCGGCGGGATCAACCCGGCGATCTATCATCTGCAGAATATTCTGTGGCATGCGATGAATGCATTGCTGGTAACGCTGCTTCTCTTCTGGTTGCTCTTCTTGCGCGATCAATCGCAAATTGCAAATCCGACTTCGGCTCCGGCCTCCGCCGAGACGAGTCATAAATTGCAAATCGTAGCTCTGACACTTGGCGCACTCTTTGCTATCCATCCGATCAATGTCGAAGCCGTCGCCTGGGCGAGCGCGCGGAAGGATTTGCTTTCGACATTCTTCGCACTCGGTTCCATGCTCGCATATCTCCAGTGGAGTGCTGGAGGACGCAAACGCTGGTTCTACGGAAGTCTCGTGCTGTTTGCCATCGGTCTCCTCTGCAAAGTCACGATCCTTACGCTTCCGCTGATATTGTTGATCCTCGATCTCTGGTGCAGGCGACGCGTCGATAGGAATGTGTTTCTGGAAAAGATTCCATTCTTTGCTCTGAGCCTTGCCTTTGCTGTGATCGCCATCTTCGGAAAAGCGGGACAGCTTGCAAGCGTCACGCCGATGGAAACGATTCTGGTCGCAAGCAAAGCGATTGTCTCTACGATGCAACATTGGTTCATACCCCTTGGTCTCTCCGTCCTCTATCCATACAACAACAGTGTAACAATCGGCTCCCTATCTTTTTTGCTTCCGTTCCTTGGTCTGCTTGGTTTCCTTGGCTTCGCTTTCTTCTTCGTTAAAAAACGGGCGGAGACGCAACAGCGTTGCGTCTCTACCATCATCCTCTGCGCCGCCTTCTTCCTCTTCGCTCTTGTCCCCAGCCTCCTCAATTTCGCAAAAGGCGGAACGATCTACATGACATCGGATCGGTATGGGTATTTCGCGGGGGTGGGATTGTTGCTTGGTCTGGGGACGGGTGTGATTCACTTCCTTCGGGGAGACGCACTGCCAGTGCGTCTCTACCGCAAGCGAATGGTATCCGGGATGATCTTTCTGATTCTGGGAATCGGCATTGCCCTTTCCATCCGCCAAACGAAAACATGGGCAAGGAACGAGGCACTCTTCACAAATGTCCTTAAGCATTATCCCGATGCGCACGTCGCGCATAACAATCTCGCAAACTATCTGACGGAGCGCCCCCACGGCGAAGGAAAGATCAGCGAGGCGATCATGGAATACGAGAAGGCATTGCAGATTGCAAAGGATCTTCCACACAGAGGTGGCTCCACCGATCCCATGACTTCGAAAATCCTGAGCAATCTCGCTTCGGCACTCCGGCAATCCGGAGATATCACCTCCGCGAAAAAGCACTACGCCGAAGCACTCAAAAGAAATCCTATAAATCCGTATGCTTTCCTCGGTCTCGGCATTGTCGCGGCTTTGGAGGGCAGAATGGGAGAGGCGGAAGGGCAATACCTCATCGCGCTCCAGATCGCGCCGAAGTTCTCTCCGGCATTGCTCAATCTCGGTGCACTGTATTCTGCAACCGGACGGTATGCAGAAGCGCTCGATACATTCGACCAGGGAATCGCGATCGATCCGTTTGCGCCCCAAGCACACTACAACCGCGCGGTCGTCTTACAGAAGATGCATCGGATGACCGAGGCGCGTGTTGCCTATGAAAAAGCCATAGATATCGTGCCGTCCTTTGTCGCTGCCAGAATCAACCTCGGGATTCTCGAAGCCAATCGGGGGAGATCAGCGCAAGCAATCGAGCAGTTCCAGGAAGTGCTGCGGTACGATCCGGGGAATAGCAAAGCAACGGAGGCGCTGCGGCAATTACGATAATTGAACACATTTTTTATTCAATGTTTGTAGCCAAGAAAGAAGCAAACACATCTTTCCCTGTGACAGTGAATTTGCCTCCACGACAAAGAAATCTGAACACTCGCCGACTTCTCTCTCCTCAGGGCATCACCCTACAGGAACGAAACGGGAAACTGGAAACACTCCTTTCCCCCAATTCTATGATCGACACCTTCATGGACAGCCCAGCACACATACCGACAATACCTGATGAAACACAAACTCCTCCGAAAGACGTTCGGACATTCATTCAACGTACAGCAGACCGCTTCCGCCAGCTGGGATTCAGCGAAGAACTTTCTGCACGGCTGCTCTCTCCGAAGCATCATGGCGTCGACTTCAGCATGGAGACATAAACACACCATATGTTGTGCTCCTCTGAATTATGTGAATCTTCTGCATCCTCTGAATCCCCTCTCTGCAAGTCCACTTGCTTGCATGCATTCGTCCTCGGGGGTAAATGTACTATCCATATGCAAAACCTCCGCCCCTTTGTCGCCGAGCTCCTCGGCACATTCCTGCTTACACTCGCCGTAAGTCTTTCTATCGTGATGCCCTCGGTCATCCCGACTCCAGCGATCGCCGGTCTCACACTGATGATCCTCGTGTACGTGCTCGGGCCTGTCTCCGGCGCGCACGTGAACCCCGCGGTCACCGTGGGACTCTGGTGTATAGGGAAAATGACCCCGAAGAGCGCGATCGGCTACATCATCGCGCAGATTATCGGCGCGCTCCTTGTCGGTCCTTTCCTCACGCTCCTCCAAATCATCCCGGTGGATGCCGGAGCACTGGAAGGTCTCACCCTCGGCATCGGTGAAGCGCTTGGCGCTGGGCTCCTTGTCGCCGGCGTGTGCTCGGTCGTCTATGGAAAATCTTCTGGAGCTGCGACTGGTGTCACGGTCGGAGGCTCGCTCTTTCTTGGAGCCACACTCGCTTCCTCTGTAGGAAATGGCATTGTGAATCCTGCAGTCGCTATCGGCCTGCGATCGGTCAGCCTCACGTATCTCCTTGCGCCGCTCGTCGGAGGACTGATTTTTGCGGAGGTGTATAGGTACCTTGTGAAGGGAAAATAAGCATGATGAATCCCAGCAAAATTGCCCGTAAAGGGCTTTTTTGCTTATGGAATACATATTATCATCATCCGCTATGCCTTCTTTACAGGAAGCCATTATTCGACCAACGACGAGAACGGAATACCTCGAAAGTATTCCTACGGGACCACGTGAGCTTGTAGAAAACCTCGTCACCCACGTTTCCGGAACAATGCGATTCCTGCTGCCACCACGCGAGGGTCAGGTGTTGGCAGAAGCACTCATTACAGGAGAAAAAGCATATAGAAAAATCGGAATAGATCATCCGATACTTGGTGCCCGCATTCGTGAACTTGATGTGCTTGCACGCAATACAATCCATGAGCTGCACGATCTCTGTCCGGAAGCATTCGAACCGGGTTTCCATGATGGAAGTGATTTCTGGGCGCAGATGCTGGGAGCCGAAATGCATCATCTCATCAACACCCTTACTTCCGCGCGCCGTGTCACCCTCGTCGCCGATCGTGAGTTCCATAATCTTCACGGCGTCATCGACTACGCCAACAGGCATCCGGGTATCCTGCAAATGTCAGGCATCATTACGCCATTCCATGATCTCGATGACAAAATGCTCAGCATCCTTAATCGCATCAACGATATACGGAAATACGGGTGCATGGAGCCCCCGGATGATGAAACAAATAATTTGTATGCAAGCGGTCCACACCATGATCTCGTGCCGCATCTGCATGTACCGTACAAAAGAGAAGTGACGAGAGATGAAGAGAAACGTCGTCGATACTGTGAAGAGGTGTTTCTCCCTGCAGTCCTCAGTACAAATCCAGATGTCGTTTTCCTCGCCAATTGGAAACTTATTCTCCATAAAATCGTTCCCGAGGAACTTGAACGCCGGGGCATCAAGCTCATCAACTGTCATCCTTCTGTACTCCCGTTGAATAAAGGATGGCAAACGGAACTCATGGCTCTGAGAGGCACTAATCCGGATGCAAGCGGCTTTACCTATCACTATGCAGGTGCGGAATTAGATGGCGGTGCAACATTACTTTCCTATCACTATCCGGCAAATCCCTTTGACGCAGAACGTGCCAGGGCACCGGACGGAAAGTCATACACTAAGAGTGAGGAGGAACGCATGCGACACATGATGATACGGGCACAGGAATACCTCACCCCGCGCGTTCTTGACTACGCAACAAGCGGCATTCCTCAGTGGACTGTCAGTGGAGATGATGCGTTCGGCGTCGAGATGCGCAGTCGACCGGAAGGCGAACATGAAAAATATTCGCGAGTGCTCTTTCGTCAAGGAAACCAATGGAACACGCTGGAGGAGATCATCAAGCCGCCTCGTCTTACGGAGAATCCTGCGGAAATCGGGGCACTGCGAAAATTCTGCTTTTTTGTACCATGCACACGTACAGATCAAGCTCGTACGATCGGCGCTATTTACCATGAGGCGGAAAGCCGTGGAGCGGGCAAAACGAAACTGAGTGACGTGCATATCGATTTCACTCTGGATGGGCTGAGATGCGAGGTAACCACCGCAAGCCCGACATTCGGTGAATGGCTTTTGCGCAAAGGGTATCTGAGTGGGATCACGGAGCATTTCACGCGCGTTACGGCACCGCGAAAACCAGATCCAAGGGGAAGAGATACACCCGGGATTATCGTACCGTGGTCAAAACAATAAATGGACTTGCACGAAGACTTTAAAACCCAAATTCTTTCTCGATGGTGGACCGGGAAGGACACTTCGTCGCTTCGCTCCTCAGGACAAGCTCGAACTACTCCAAAGATGTTCCTTCTTTTCACGTCTCCATCCCTTTATCTCTTTCTCACGATTTCTCGCTTGATCACGATCTGCCATCTCTTCAGACCAAAGAAGTTTCTTCATTCCAATTTTCTTTGTATGAAAACAAGCGGCACCATTTGCATGCTCCTTCAGTCTACGTTGCAAATCATTGGTATGACCAACGTAATAAGAACCATCCTGCAGCTCGAGAATATATACAGAGAACATGGCTTGCCATGAGGAGCGCCGCAGCGCGACGAATGGTGGGCCGGGAGGGACTCGAACCCCCGAAGGCGTAAGCCACCTGATTTACAGTCAGGCGCGTTTGACCACTTCGCTACCGACCCACGCAAGGTAGTGTATGAAAAAAGAGTGACAGTGAGAAGGCATTATCTGTGGCTTGTGTACTCAGCAACGACATCCTCCTCGATCGCTGCATGCAAATGGCCGCGGAAATATTTCTGGGAGCCATTCGGAGGGCGGAACGATGCTATAGCTCTCTGCAAAATTGCATCAGCGGCTTTTTGAAGGGGGGCATTCTTTGGATGCTTGTGCCCTTGTAACTGCAGAGCTCTCAGAGCATCGGACTTAGCGACATTGCCATAATTTTCTTTCAAGACCGCCAGAGCGGCATCAAATGTGCGAGCGAAATTTCCTCCTCTTTCCTGTTTATTGACATAATCAATGACAACGTCCTGTAAAAGACACAATTCGAGAGCAACAGCATCCATTTGCCTATCTTGTTGAGCAGTCCCCAGTTGCGCTGATGGAGCTGGCACCCCAGAAGTGCTTGCATCACCATCTTGGGGCTGATGATTTCCTGAGACAGCAGCAGCCAATTTGCTTTTCCTTAACTTGGACAAAGGTTTCTGGCTTGGGGAATTCACCATATGAGGATCATCAATCCTAAGCGTTGCAACAGGAGAGTCGTCACTTGCGGGTTCTACGGGTGGAGCAGCCGGACCATCTGCAAGAGGCACATGGGGGAAATTTCCTTCATTGGAGACTCCATCATCGGACGTAGCAACAACACTCGCTCCATCGTTTCCTTCTACATCAGCCGTAGAAGAGCCAGCGGTTGGGCATTGCGCATCTACATTACGATCCACGGCGGTCAAATCACCATCGACTGGCTGAGCTTCATTACCCTGCATTACCGCCAATGCACGATCAATGTCCGCATAAATCGTTGGATACGCAAATGCTGCAAAATCATCGCCGTGTTCAAGCGGATTATACACATTGATCTGTCGGATAAGAGAGTCATGTGCTGCTTGTTTCAGTGCGAAACTCAGTTCACCACCTGGATTTTTCGTAGCTGCATAGGTGAATATAGGACGATAGCTCATCTGAGCAAGACTGTATTTGCTTGAAAATCGTAATGATACATTTGGCTTGGCTCCAAGAGACCTACTCGGACCGTGTTCCTCATACAGCTGGCATCCTTCGGCAACTCTCTGGCGGATAGACGCCTCCAAGTCTCCAGCCTCAGGATCGTACCACCATACAGCCTTTGCGGCGCTGTTGCGGGCCTTATCCTTGTAAGGCTGGAAAGCAAGTGTTGGTTTCTTATCCACATATTGTTGTGCAAGCTCATCAGCAAGATGTATGTAGAGCGACAGGATCGCAGCTACTGTCTCTTGATGCGATGAACACTGAATGCCCTGCGTATTCGACCAGAGACGTAAACGCTGCACAATGGCATCCGAAGGAAACGGCGCGCTATTTGCAATAACTCTCGCCAAGCTCACCGCTAACTCTGGAGCGGTTTTCGGTGCTTTTTTCCATCGTGAATTGTTTGAATGCGGAACAACTGGTGGTGATGCGTCCTGCGAAGTCGAAGGCAGCATTGATGTGCTGCTATGTCCATGCAGCTGCTGTACTTGATCACGCAATGCATGAACAAGGTAGGAAACGACAGAGTTGCCAAACCTCGATTCGATGCCTTTCAGAGCATCATGTTCTGCTGCGGTTATGCCAGTGTTTAATATGTCTCCAGCCATGGCGACCGAGCATAACAAGAATCACAAGGACTGCAACGCAATAACCGTGTATCCGTAGAGACGTACCAACGGTACGTCTCTACTCATACCGTAACGCCTCAATCGGATCCAATCTCGCTGCCTTCCTTGCCGGATACACACCAAAGATCACACCCGTTCCGACCGCCATCACCACAGCAAGGGCAATCGCTGAAAACGAGAGAACAAAATGGAATTCTCCGAGGATGCGGTTAGCGATCTGCGAAAGCATCCATCCCGTACCCATGCCGATCACGATGCCGATGAGACCACCGGTGCAGGTGAGTGCGACGCTTTCACCGAGAAACTGCAGAAGAATATCTCTGGAGCGTGCGCCGAGAGCTTTCCGCAGACCAATCTCGCGGGTGCGTTCGGTGACGGTGACGAGCATGATATTCATGATGCCGATACCGCCGACAAGGAGGGAGATAGCAGCAATCAGCGCAAGGAAGACGGTGAGACCGAGTGTCACCGATGAAATAATCGATGTGACCTGCTCCGCAGAACGCGCAATGAAGTCATCTTGATCCGGATCGTTTTCCGGATTCTTGATGCGATGGCGATCGCGGAGAAGATCGGTGATATCACGCTTTGCGATCTCAACGTCTCCAAGGGTTTTCAAGGTCATATAGGAAAGATAATCCTGTCCCGTGATGCTACGCGCCGCCGAGAACGGGATGAAGACCGGCTTGTCCATATCGGAAAGCAAAAGGGAACCGACGCTTTGCAGTGTCCCGACGATCGTAAAGCTCTCCTCACCGATGTCGATTCTCTGCCCAAGCGGATTTCTATTGCCGAAGAGATCCAAGGCAGTCTGGTAGCCGACCACGGCGGAATGCCGTGCGCCTTCCTCGTCAGCGGCATCGAGAAATCTGCCTTGATCCAGTTTCAATCCGTAGTTTCCGAAGATCTCTTCTGTGGATCCGAGAATCATTGGACTGCGTTCTTCACGTCCATAGCGAACAGTTTTGCCGACAATGATGACGGGTGCCACGCGCTCGACGGTGGACAGACGCTTCACGCGCTCGAAATCCTCGTACGTGAGACTTTCGAGATTGCCTCCGAACTTCTCAAACCCCGTCGGCATGATATCCATGGTGTTTGTGCCGAAGGATTCAATCTGCGAAAGAATGTATCCCTGGAAACTGCGACCGATGCTGATCATCAGAACCACGGCAGCGACACCGATGATGATGCCGAGCATCGTGAGACCCGTTCGCTTCGTATTGGTGCGAATCCCGGAGAATGCCGAGGAGAGAAGGTCTGAATATTTCATAGAATACTATTTCGATTGAGCCCTTATGAAAGAGATATAAATTGAATACATAATTTATTCATATCTTAGCGATTCGACAGGATCAAGGAGGGAGGCTTTACGTGCCGGGCTGATGCCAAAGATCACTCCGGTAAACGCAGCCATGAGTACAGAAGCGATCATACTCGGTATGGATACGGCAAAGACATACGTGCTTAAAAAACCTTTCACGATGATCGCAATGAGAAATCCGAACCCTAACCCGAACCCTAACCCGACTATCCCTCCAACCATCGTAAGAGCAACGCTCTCAAAAAGAAATTGGAGCAGGATATCGCGGGGATGTGCGCCAAGTGCTTTCCGAAGTCCGATCTCTCGTGTGCGCTCGGTCACGGTCACCAGCATGATATTCATGATGCCGATGCCTCCAACAAGGAGGGAGATCGCGGCGACCGTCGTGATGAAGAGTGTAAGCCCAAGGGATACGGAGCTCAGGATCGCGTTCGCCTGCTCTGAGGAATGCACCATGAAATCATCTTTTTCGGGATCATCGTCGGGATTCTCAATCTTGTGACGATACCGGAGTAGCCCTTTCACATCAGCGAATGCGACGTCGAAGGAATCTGTCGCAAGCATCGTGATGTAGTTCGCGTATTTTTGACCGGTGACTTGCTTGGCAACCGAAAGCGGAACGTACACGCGGTCATCGGCGTTCTGGAAAAACTGCGACCCGAGTGCCTTCGTAACGCCGACGACGGTGAAGCTGCGATCACCAACGGTGATTTCTTTACCCAAAGGATCGGATTCACCGAATAACTCCTCTTTCGCGTCTGGACCGAGAAGGGCGAAGCGTGCCGAGCGGTCTTCGTCGAAGATATCGATGAGACGACCTTCCGCGGCTTCCATATTCTGATTGTGGAAAAAATTCGGATGCGCGCCGAGAATTTGTGCCGAAGATTCCTCACGTCCGCGTTTCACGGGACCCGGCATGAAGACAATCGGCGCAACGGATTCGATCGTCGTGAGCTGCTCCAAACGTTCAATATCGTCAAAGGTAAGGCTGTCATGACCCGCAAAGACCTGGCTCGCGCCCCCTTCCTGATTGCTTCCCGGAAAGATCACCATGCTTTTACTCCCGAGGGAGGAGATTTGACTGAGGATCACTTTCTCCATGCTCGCACCGACCGAACTCATGAGGACGACGGAACCCACACCGATGACGATGCCGAGCATCGTGAGAGTGGATCGCGCTATGTTGCGGCGGAGACTTTTCGATGCCGTTGAGAGAAGATCAGAAATCGTCATTTTAATTGTACGTCGTCGTTCGCCTTCCTTCTCTTATGACTTTGGGTATCACTTTCAACAATGCCGTCTTTCATAAGGACAATACGATCGGCAAATTCCGCCGTTGTGCGTTCATGAGTGACGAGAATGATCGTGTGACCGGCAGCATTGAGTTTTTCCAGAACTTCCATGACCTGGAGTCCTGAGGCCGAATCGAGGTTGCCGGTCGGTTCATCGGCGAAGATCAATGCGGGTTCGGTGACAAGGGCACGCGCGATTGCCACGCGTTGCTTCTGACCTCCGGAAAGCTGGCTGCTGAAAAATGACGAACGATCCGTGAGACCGACGGAAGCAATGGCTTTCCGTGCATACTTCTCACGATCGGCAGGAGCGATCCCAGGATGGTAGAGCAGCGGAAGCATCACATTTTCCAGCACCGTCGCACGCGGGAGGAGATGGAACGCTTGAAAGACAAAACTCACTTTCGTCGCGCGGATCGCCGCAAGCTCATCATCGGTTTTCTTCGACGTGTCTTCACCTAGAAATCGATACACTCCTTTGGTCGGACGATCGAGAAAACCAAGAATATGCATCAAGGTCGATTTTCCAGAACCCGACGGTCCCATGATCGCAATGAATTCTCCGGAATCGATCTTCAAATCAATGCCATGCAATACGGCTGTCTCCACCTCTTCATTGAAGTAGGACTTATGCAGGCCGGTGATCGAGATCAAGAGAGATGGCATACACCAAGAAACAAACAAACCAAAAAACTATTCTTTAATAAGAACGACAACGACATCCCCTTCGGAAATACCTTCGACTTCCACCTCCCCCTCCGATCCTTCCATCCCCATCATCACCCGCTTTTCCAAAACTTCACCGCTCTCAAGAACACGAACAGCCGTTTGCCCCTCGGTATTCTCAATGACGGCGCGACGCGGCACGGAGATAACATTTTTGCGCTCACCGGTGACAATTTCAGCATCGCCCGTCATGCCGATGCGCAGCTCTTCACGGGGAAGGGCGAAGTCGAGTTTTACGCGATACTTCGGCACGCCGTCGCGGTCGGTAGCAGCTTCGTCAATCTCACTGACACGGAGAAGATCGAAGACCCTTGGAAACGCATCGAGTTCGATGGAACCAGACTGGCTTACAACGATAAGCGGGATATCCACTTCGGCAACATAGAGCTCGATGCGATAGGGAGAGGAGCCGAGCATGGTAATGGCGGCGCCCGTTGGCAGCGCTTCCCCTTTCTTCACATTGACCTTTGTGATGATGCCGTGCACCGGAGCAGTGAGAACTGTTTCTGCAAATGCGGCGCGGGCACGCTGGAGGCGGGCGGCATTTTCCGCAACCCGTGCGCGAGCGGCAGCGATGTCCTGGGGACGCGTTCCTGCACGCTTCAACTGCAATTGGGCTTCCGAGACATTGACCGATGCTTCATAGGTAGCAATGTCCGCTTTCGCTCGATCGGCTTCGCCCTGAGCCGACGCAAGTGCGGATTTCTCGGCGGAGATCTGCGTTGTATAGGATGCGGAAGCGTCTCGCAGATTATTGAGCGCGGCATCCACACCACTCAGAGCCGATTGGATACTGCTGCGCTCTGTTGCGAGCAAGTCGCTATTCGTATCACGGACGGAGACCGTAAAGTTTGAGGTGATAGGAAGGCTTAGGAGGAAATCGTTGGCCTGTCGGAGCGTATCCGCAACGGTAGCAACGGCAGCACGCGCAGTCGTAAGATCCGCGAGAGCCTCTTCGTAGTGAGCAGCAGATGCCACAACAGACAGAGCGGCGTCCAGTTCTGCAGCAGCGCGATTCTGCCGGGTCTTCAGGTCGGCGTATTCGGAAGGACTATGCTTTTGGACGACGTCTGCAACCACAATGGAGTCGTAAACATCGTTGATCGTCTTGAGTCCTGTGCGTGCATCTGCGAGGAATGCACTTGCTGTACTTGCAGCAGCAGAAACGGTACCTGCGAGAGAAATCCTCGCTTCACTCTCGAGGGATTTCAGTTTTTCTTTCGATAATTCTAATGTGCGTTCAGCCGTAAGCAGAGACATTTTCGCAACATCGAGTGCGGCACGCTTACTCTGGAGCTCCGCTTCCGCAATGGCGATGTCCTCGGGTCGTGCACCCTCGAGAAGACCATTCAAGTCGGCCTGTGCAGATTGCCATGCAGCCCCAGCAGAAGCCACGTCTGCAGAAAGTACACCTGCCCGGAGTGCTGCAAGAGATTGTCCTGCTTTTACGGTGTCCCCTTCCTTGACGCGAACATCGGCCACGATGCCACTGACCGGAAATTGCAAAGCAAAATCACGTTCGGAGATAACGCTCCCTACGGCTTCGACCGTGCGCGTGACGTCGCCGCGCTTCGCAGTGTCGGTGACGTATTCCGGAGCCTTGGGACGCGTAAGAGCAAATGCAGCGAGCGCGATGAGAGTGGAAGTGCCGAGGATGAGTCCGCTCCAGACGGGGTGACGGCGTATGACACCGGGCCACGGCAGACGCGCAATCAGGCTACGAATATACCGCCAGATGATGGGAAAAGGATTGCGCATGGGATTTTCGATAGTGAAGACGGATCAAGTGATCAAAAATGGGGGCGAAGTGCTTCTTCAAGGATTGCTTAAATTGGCTTAATTGTGCTGAAAAGTCAATCCAAAGACCCCGGAAAGAGGCTGTTTTCTCGTCCTGGATTTTCGCTATTTCTAGGCAGATACGAGTGATGTACTCGCTCTCCTCTCGAGGATTGCTTCAATACGTTCCATGGCATTGGGAAGCCGGATCCCTTCGGAAGAAAGCTTCTCTGTCGAAAGCACGCAATTGCTGCGAGCGGCTTTGGTCATGGGTCTCGCATGATCTTCAGTCAATCGTTCCGGACGCGCTCGCTCCTCTGCATCCGCGAATCTACACGCGACATCGTAGAGAGAGATCGGACCGGGGTTCACCATGTGAAAGATGCCTGTGCGCCTGTGATCGATGAGCTGCGATGCGGCATCCAGAAAATCAGGGATATAGGTCACGGAATTTTGCACATCGATCACTTTCGTAAATTTCGCGATCTTGCTGAGAAGATTCTTCGGATGATCCTCCGGCTGGAATGGCATGCGGATGCGGAGAATGAGAATCCCGCCTTTTCCTTCGACGGGATCGACGAATTCCTTGAGCATCCCGTCCGTCCACTGCTTTGTACGCGAATAAAAGCTGCCTTGGAAATTTGGCACATCATCCTCCGTAAATCCCCTGCCACCGTTATCCCCGCTATACACACACCCCGAAGCCATGTGCACCCAGAAGATGCCCCTCTTGCGGCATTCTTCCATGAGAACCAATGGACCAGTGACATTACTGCGGAACGTCTCCTCCTTGTGATCCTCGCACCAATCGACATTCGGCGTGCCGGTTTTTCCGACGCTGTTGATGACGATGTCCAGACGAACGCGGTCCAATTCCTTTGCAACTGCGGCAGGATCGGCAATATCGACGTTGGAAGCTATCGCATCGGGAAAGCGCGAATGCATATGCGTGCCAATGAAGCCCCTGGAACCGAAGAGGAGAATAGACATGGGAAGAGTGTATCAGCTCTAGCCCGAACCCCTCAACCTCTTCTATACTCCCTCCTGATGGCAGCCCGGCGCAGAAAACTCCGGCGAACGATGAAGCGTAAACGCGCGAAGCGCAAAGCCATTGAGCTCGAGCCAAGTACGAAGCGCCATATCAGCGGCGCGCTCCAGATTGCAGCGGGCATTCTTCTCGTTCTCGTGCTCCAAGGCGAAGCTGGGCTTTTTGGAACCGCCTTGGGAAAAATCCTGATGTTCTTCTTCGGGAAGTACTCCGGGATCTTCGCGGCATTCTTGATCGGCTCGGGGCTGCTCCATTGGCTCACCACCGAAGATCACTTCTCCGTGAAACGTTCGGCGGGACTAGGGCTCTGCCTCCTTTCCTTCCTCGGTATGGCGCACATGACCGCACCCATGGAGGATCTTGCGGTACACCGTGACGAACTTGCGGGTGCGATCGGCTTCATGGCGAGTTTCCCCTTCGTGGTTTTTGCCACTCCCGCCGTCGGTTTTACGGTTCTCGGAGCGCTCTTTCTCGTGGGACTCTTCATTACGTTTGAGCCGGATATTGCCGCGATTGTGCAATTCTTCATCGAGAAATCGAAAGAGATAAAAATGCCTGAGGCTGCGGCGAAAACCCGCGCGAAGAAAGACGATGAGGACGAAGAGGAAAAGGAATGGGCGAAGGACGAAGAAGATGAAAAGGACGATCTCGTGGAACAGGACAGAGAACCACCCGAGCTCAATATCGTCCGCCCACAGTTTGCGCAGGCAACGATCGCTGAAAAACCGCTCACCAAACCCGTGAAAAAGAAGGTGTCTCGCGATACCATCGAAATGACGGATACCCGCTTCGAGGAATGGACATTCCCCACATTCGATCTTCTGGATGACACGCGAAGCGAGCTCACGGTCAATGACGAAGAACTGAAAACCCAGGCGCGCAGCATCGAAGAGAAACTACGGGAATTCGGCATTGAAGTGACGATGCGTGATGCGCATCCGGGACCATCGGTCACGCAGTTCACCCTGAAACCATCGGAAGGCGTGAAGATCAGCAGCATTGAGACTCTGAAAAACGACCTCGCGCTTGCGCTTGCCGCAGAGAGCCTCCGCATCGAGGCGCCGATCCCGGGAAAAAGTCTCGTCGGCATCGAAATGCCCAACCGCATCCGCACGATCGTGCATCTGAAGGAAATCCTTGAGAGTCCGGAATTCACTCAGTCCACTTCGTCTCTAACGCTTCCACTCGGTCGCGATGTCTCCGGCAATGCGGTTGTTGCAGCACTCGAAGATATGCCGCACCTACTCATTGCGGGGGCAACCGGCTCCGGAAAATCCGTCTGTATGAACACGTTTCTCGCTGCCCTTCTCTTTCAGAACGCTCCGGATCAGCTGAAGTTCATCTTGATCGACCCCAAACGCGTCGAACTCATGCCCTACGACGGCATTCCGCATTTGCTGACCCCGGTGATTACGGAGGCAGAGAAGGCACTGCAGGCGCTGCGCTGGGCGGTCGCCGAAATGGGGCGCCGTCTGCACCGCTTCTCCGAAGTGGGTGCAAAAAACCTCGCCGAATACAATGAGAAGCAGGTAGATGACAGCGGGCGGCTTCCCCGCATCATCATCATCATCGATGAGCTCGCCGATCTCATGATGCGCCAGTACCGCAGAGACACGGAGACAATGATTGCTCGCATCGCGCAGATGGCCAGAGCGACCGGCATGCACCTGGTGATCGCCACACAGCGACCTTCTGTGGATGTGATCACCGGTCTCATCAAGGCCAATATCCCCACCCGCATCGCGTTCCGCGTCGTTTCCGCAGTGGACAGCCGTACGATCATCGACTCTATCGGTGCAGAAGATCTCCTCGGGAAAGGCGACATGCTCTATATGACTGCTGCGACCCAGAAGCCCGTGCGCATCCAGGGCATCTTCATCTCTACAAAGGAAACGGAACGCATCATCAACGCGGTGAAGATTGCAGGGGGCGGGAAAATCACCGAACAGATCGGGCTGAGTGATGAAGACGAGGAGGACGGGGAAACGGATGAAGCCAGAGAAGGTGTGGAACTCTCGCAAGGTCCGGGATGGACGCAGCAAATCGACCTGGAGGCTGATGACAACGGCGGCGACAGCGTGTTTTTCGATGCGGTGGCGGTGGTGCAGGAGACCGGAAAAGCTTCCGCGAGCCTTCTGCAGAGACGTTTGAGTGTCGGCTATGCCAGAGCAGCAAAACTACTGGATATCATGGAAAAAAAGGGATTGATCGGTCCGGTGCGGGGAGCGAAGGCACGGGAGGTGTATATGGAGAGGGCAGAGACGGCTGCATGAGAACAAACGAAGATATGCAACTCCTTATTGGTTCAAAAAACCCTGGCAAGCTCATCGAAATTTCTGAAGCTCTTTCAGGGCTTTCCATAACATGCATGGATCCCCGCAGCGTCGGGATCGAAGAAGATCCCGAAGAGACAGGAAAAACCTTCTCCGAAAACGCCATCCAGAAAGCCCGCTTCTATCATGAGCGCTCCGGGCTCCCGACCCTCGCTGACGACTCCGGCATCATCGTAGAAGCGCTGCAAGCAGAACTCGGCATCCACACGCGCCGCTGGGGCGCGGGACCGAAGGCATCGGACCAAGAATGGATTGAATACTTTTTGAAGCGCATGCGAGGAGAAAAAAACAAACGCGCGCGATTCGTCTGCGTCCTCGCACACATCGACGAGCACGGCAAAGAACATCTCTTCGAAGGAACCTGCGACGGCATGATCACCGATACCCTCGAAGCGGACTATCTCCCCGGACTTCCGATCTCTGCATGCTTCAAGCCGGATGGATACGATTGCGTTTACTCAGCGATGAAGATTGAACAAAAAAATAGTACAAGTCATAGGGGAAGAGCTATAGAAAAGTTCCGCAGATATTTGGAGGCTCCGTGAGAAAAAAAGGCGATCATCCACCTCACTTGTATGCCGCATCCCCCCAGGAAATTCCTTCAACCGGAGTGAAATCGAATACTGCAATCTTGCGCCAGACAAGGAGAATCAATGCTTTTAACCGTATCACATCGCTGTCAGGAATTTCACAGGGAACAATGCTCCTGCCTTCACGGTCGTTGCCGACGTAATCGAAGACAAATTCCTTCGGCGTATGGAGAAATGTCGGAGAAATCTGTGTGAGTAGTTTGTAGAAGACCAGCTGATCATACTGATCGCTTTTTTTCACTGCCGCCTGAGTTTTCCGTACGGAGCCCGTTTTAAAATCAATGATACGACACTCGCGACCGTCCGGTACGTAAAGATCAATACGATCAACTTTTCCCGAGAGTGCCACACCTTTGCCCTTTGGATCACTGGGATCGGGGAGATAGGCACTGAAGGAGCGTTCAGCCTCGAGAACGATTGCCGGTTTAGCGCATGTTTCTGCGGCATATTTTTTCAAGACTGCCCTCCCCATGTGGAGATAATGCTCGCGATCTTTCGTCGTGAAGAGTTCGCGGCGTGCCAATGTCTCTTCAAAAACGGCAATCAGCTCCTGTTCGGAAAATGTTTTTCCGTCCTTCCATGCGAGGCTCATCGCCTCGAGCGCGCGGTGAATGCATGTTCCGTACGCAAGATGCGGAGCTTTGGCACGGGGCTGTTGGAGCAAATGTTCCCAGAGGAATTTTCGGGGATCTTCGATGAAAGCAGAGAGAGAGGTAGTCGACAGGCGAAAATCCTCCAACCGCTCGGTGATGTAGGCGCGGAACGCATCATCCATCGGCAGAATGGTGCGGTATAAAATATCAATCGGACGCGGTAAGGCATCCCCCTTCGGAATGGTTTCTCCGATACTCTCTCCGGCTTCGGCAATAAATGCGCTCACTTGCGCATCCCGGAGATCTTCGCCGCTACGGTATTGTTCGCTCATGGTTAGAAGCAGATTCCTCCTCGCCCGAGTCATGGCAACATACAGAAGACGGCGCTCATCCTCCTGCGATGCGCGCTTTTCCACCTCCGGATCGAGACCGAAAATGAGATGATCGGGGAGCGCGAGACCCGACTGATCCCTGCGATTCCCCCAATTACCGTAGCGCAGATGCGGCAGGATAACAGCATCAAACTCAAGACCTTTGGCGCCGTGCGCGGTCATGATTTCCACGCCGTCCGCCGTGAGATGCGGCGCATCAAAATCTAGACGAAGACGGGGCTCCGAAAGAATTTGCTCAATATCCGCAAGCAACCCCGCTAGCGTAAGTGCCTTCTGTTCGTAGCAGCGGTTTTTGACGTAGTCATAGAACGCATGAATGGACGCAATGCGGAGTGGTTCTGCGGCTGCGGCTTCCTTGGGTGGCAGCAATCCCGATCCTTTTAAGAGCTCTTCGAGAAGACCGGGAAGGGTGTAGGAGTCCTGCTGGAGAGAGAGCTTTTCGAGAAGCGCGATGATCTCTTGCAAGCGGGGAGGAAGCGTACTGAGGCGCTCCAGCATCTCCTCGCGAACCGAGCGGTGTGCTTCGCCATCGCTCCGATGTCGGTTGCGGCTGCTTAAAGGCACCCAGATACGTGCAAGCTCCACCGGATGGATGCTAACGCAGGGGCACGCAAGCGCACTGGAAAGTTTTGCATCATCTCCGGGATGGGCAACCGCCTGCAAGAGCGCGATTGCTTCGAGAACCGCTGGTTCCTTCAGAAGATCAAGCTTCGCCGTGACAATGCAGGGAATGTCTGCGGCATTCAGAGCCTCCGCCATCTCCGTGACTTCACCATTTCTGCGACACAGGATGGCGATGGCACTCCATGGGACGCTCTCCTCCGTATGCAACGCTGCAACGTGTGCGGCGATGGCTCCATATTCTGTTTCTACAGAAGGAAGCCGAAGGAATCGGGGTTGCACGCCCTTTGTCTTCGACTGGAGATCCTTGGAAACGCGATCCGGATACCGTTTCGAGATGCGATCTTCGTTGCACTGAATGACCGAGGAAGCAGTATGGAGAATCGTCTGGCTACAGCGAAAACTTTCCGTAAGAGTGACAGTAACCGCGTTCGGAAAACGCTCAAGGAATCCGATCATATTCTCCATGCTTGCCCCCTGAAACCGGTAGATCGCCTGATCGTCGTCTCCGACGATGCAGAGATTGGGCTCATGCGGTGCAATGACATACCGTGTGAGAAGATCGAGTACCTGATACTGTGCGCCGTTCAAGTCCTGAAACTCATCAGCAATCACATACTGATACTGCTCCTGCAAACGGATCAGCAGCCATTCATGCTGCCGCAGCACCTTGAGCGCCACCAGGACCATGTCATCGGTGTCGTAGCGATGGGTGCTCCACAACGCATCGACGTAACCACGGTAGACGGCAATGAATTCCTCAAACTGCTGCACGCGACGAAGGTCATCTTTATAGGCTTGCGTCGCGATATCACGTTGTTTCCCGGTCTTGGTCGTCTGGATCTCGCTGCGATAAGCTTCGACATGCTTTTGAAGATCCTCGGGCTCCACACCTTCCCGCTTCATTTCACTGATACGACCGAGGATATCCGATGCACGATCACGCTCAGGAGTGGGGCGGCCGAGCACTGAACCGGGCTGCAGCTGCCCCAGAAGATTGCGGATCATCCGCAGACGTTCGATGGGGCTCACCTGCTCAAGTGCGCGGAAATCCTCGAAGACTGTGGGGTGCCGGAGAATCAGATCGTTGCACCATCCGTGTATCGTATCGACACCAACGCCGTATGCAGTCGGACCGATGATGGTGCGAAGACGCTCGCGCATGGCTTTAGCACCGGCAGTCGAGTATGTGAGGCAAAGAATATTTCCCGGATTCATGCCGGGCACTTTTTTCAAAATGTTTGCAACTCTCAGCGCAACGACTTCGGTTTTTCCCGTGCCCGGACCAGCGACCACCATCACCGGACCATCGATCTCCTCGACCGCCTTCTTCTGCGCCGCATTCAGCCGGTCATAATGCTGCTGAAATATCACATAAGAATCGTAACACGATTAAAGAACACAAAATTTGTTCTTCTCAAGGCAATCTGCTCTTGTATTCCATGGTGAATGATAGAATCCGATCGAGAATTTTCTATTCTTTTTCTCCTTTCTTCTTATGGGTTGTTGCTCCTCCGGCGGCTGCAAAGGCTGCCAAGTCGGCTTTATCCTCGTCATGGTTGGTGCCCTGAACTGGGGACTGGTCGGTCTCGGGGGTTTCCTCGGACGCGATCTGAACGTCGTCCACATGGTTCTCGGCACATGGCCGGCCGTAGAATCGGTCGTCTATCTCCTCGTCGGACTCGCCGCACTCGCAAAGATTTTGAATCTCTGCAAGTGCTGCAAGAAGCCCGCATAATTCTTTGAAACCGATGAAAATAGCCTTCCGATGAGCGGGAGGCTGTTTTTTAATACTTCGCGAGCTCATACGCACACCGATCGCACTTCCTATACGGCTTCCCTTCCCGAATCAAATCCACGAGCGTTCCCTTTCTACACTGCGGACAGAGCGTTCCCTTGAGAAAGGAATCCGCGGGACTGAAACCGACGCGCTTGGTGGCACCTCCATGCTCGCGGATGGAGAGCGAGCGGGGATGATCGCGCATTTTTTGGAGCACTTTCGCTTCGATTTGGCGGATGCGCTCGCGGGTGACGCCGAATTCCTTGCCGACTTCCTCCAGCGTGTGACCGATGCCGTCTTTCAATCCGAAGCGCATCTCAATGATTTTTCTTTCGCGGGGCGTGAGGAACTCGAGCATCGCGTGGACATTTTCCTTCCGAAGCTGCCGGTTTGTGGCCTCGAACGGATTCACCGCCTCCTCGTCCTCGATGAAGTCCCCGAGTTTGGAATCTTCTTCCGATCCCACGGGGGACTCGAGCGAGATGATATCCTGACTGATCTTCTGGATGTGACGGACTTTCTTGATATCCATCGCCATTTCCACGGAGAGCTCCTCCACAGTCGGCTCACGACCGAGTTCCTGCACAAGACGGCGCTGGGTGTGGGTCAATTTATTGATCGTCTCCACCATGTGCACGGGGATGCGGATGGTGCGAGCCTGGTCGGCAATCGCGCGCGTGATTGCCTGACGAATCCACCAGGTCGCGTAGGTGGAGAACTTGAATCCTCGCTCCGGATCGAACTTTTCGACCGCACGAAAAAGCCCGATATTCCCTTCCTGGATGAGATCGAGGAAGGAAAGCCCGCGTCCGATGTACTTCTTGGCGATGCTGACAACGAGACGGAGGTTTGCTTCCGCAAGTTGCTGCTTTGCCGAAGCATCGCCTTTCCGGATGCGGCGTGCGAGCTCCACTTCCTTGCGCCCATCGATCAGTGGCACGCGACCGATCTCGGAGAGGTACATACGCACCGAGTCATTGCTGATTTCGAGGAGATCGACTTCGCGCTCCTTGCGGCGTTTCTGCTTCTCCTCCGCAGTCTCCTCCTTCTCATCAATCGCGATTCCGGCTGTGGCAACCATCTGGAGCATGTCGTCGTCTTCATCATCGACTTTGCCGGCAACCGATTCCTCCTCATCTGCCTCCGCCTCCGCCTCTTCTTCAGTTTCCTCTTCAGCGGATTCTTCCGTGACTGCGACGATCTCCGTAAGATCCTGAGTCGGCTCCTCCACCTTTCCTTTTTTCTCCCAGATGAGCGCGTCTTGGACGTCGATCACCTGGATACCGAGATCCGTGAGGAGCGTGTAGATCTCGTCGAGGAGCTCCACATTTTCCTCCGCATTGGGTACAACAGACATGATCTCCTGATGGGTCACATAACGTTGCTCGCGGCCTTTTTTAATCAAATGTTTGACCGAATCGGGAAACTTCTTCAAGTCGTCATCCGTCGGCTGGGCGATGAATTTGCGGGGATGAGAAGCCATAGGGGAGGTACGGGCGATGAAACCCGTCGCGGGGTAGCCTACAGGGGATTACAAGCGAACAAAAGTGGAATTTGAGAGAGAAAGGGAGAATACAGGAGACCAAGGAAACCAAGGAGACCTAAGGAATAGATGCGACACAAAGAACAAAATCTGTTCCTTGGTTTCCTTGGTCTCATTGGTTTCCTAATGTTTATCCTGCCATTTTCGATAGCTTCAATATCTGCTGATACTGCGTCTGCAATTGTGCCTCTTCAACGGTCTTCCCTTCTTTGCGCGCCGCAGCGAGCTTCGCCGTCACGTCGCGCTGCTTAATGAGGATCGTCGCGCGATTGGCTTGCCGGCAGTTTTTGCGGATCTCTCCGGCAGCAAGCCCCTCCGACCATTCGTGGAAACCGTGCTGCTCGCAAAAGAGCAGGAGCACAGCCAGACGCTCCGCGTGTTCGGGCAACAATGCCGCCTCCCCTTCACCTGCTTTGGAAAGGGCTTCATGAAGAGCGGCTCCAAAGGGATCATCTGGTGTGATAAGTTCAGGGAGTAATTTCCGGAGTCTCGGATACAAGGTGAAGAGTGCGAGTGCGATTTGCGCCGGAGAAAAGAGCGCTGCATTGGGTGGAGTGACATGCTCGGCATTCGTCGGCTCGATCGGTCGCAGAGGCATCACATTTCCGGCAAGCACACGTCCAAGATCTTCTTTCAGCGCAGTTTCCGTGGTACCGAAAACTGCGGCAAATGCAGAGGTATACTGTTCACGTTCCACGGTTGTACCCAGGGCTGCAAGCAATTTCAATGTGCGCTGGAGTTCGCTGCGTTTCTCTTCGGGGCGAGCAAAATTCTTTTCGCGCATCCGGCAAAGGGCAATCTCCAGGTAGGGACGTGCGCCGTCGGTGATCCTCTTCTTTAAATCTTCAGCATCCGCCTGTGCGGCTTCATCCGGATCTTTCGCGGTAATTTCAGCGGCAAGAACCATAATCCCTTCCTTGCTGAGGATAAGGAACGCGCGCTCGGCAGCTTCCTGCCCTGCCCTATCGGCATCCAGACAAAGGACGACCGCATCTGCGCCTCGCTTGAGAATGCGTGCGTGTTCTTCGGTAAGAGCGGTGCCAGATGCAGCGACAACGTTTTTGATCCCGACCTTATGGCACGCGACGACGTCGAAGTATCCCTCCACCATGATCACACGCCGAGTTTCACGAATGGATTCACGCGCGAGGTGTAGTCCAAAGAGAATGCTGCTTTTGCGGTACAGCGGTCCCTCCGAGGAATTGATGTACTTGGCATCGTCTTCCCCGAGCGTGCGACCGCCAAATGCCACGATCCTGCCCTGGATATCGCTAATGGGAAACATGAGGCGGTTCCGGAACCGGTCGTAAATACGCTCTTCGGAGAGTTCCTTCTGAATACCCATGCCTGCAGCAATGATCTCTTTTCTGCTAAATCCTTCTTTCAAAAGATACTGATATGTATCGCTGAAGGAATCCGGAGCAAATCCGATGCCGAAGGTTTCTGTTAGCTCTGCGGGAACTCCCCTCTTCTCCACATACTTCTTCGCGAGATCGGAGGACGAGAAGTTTTTCCGAAAGAACTTCTGCGCCGCTTCGATGCATTCGCGCAGTCGCTCCTTCTCATCTTTATCCATAATCGGCGCGTCACTGCGCTTCGGTAATGCAACGCCCGTGCGTTCAGCAAGTTCGCGGATCGCCTGTGGGAAATCTACGTTCTCGATTTTCTGATAGAACGAGAAGATGTCCCCGCCGGAATTGCAGGCGAAGCAATACGCGATGCCTTTATCCGGGGAAATGAGAAAGCTCGGATGCTTGTCATTGTGAAAGGGACAGAGCGACACGAAACTTCTGCCCTTGGGTTTCATCTGCACGTATTGCCCCACCAGTTGTTCGATCGGGAGGCGCGCTTTGATTTCAGAGACGGGATCCATGGGGAAGGGATTATAGAGGCATATTGGATTCCTGTAAGGGGAACATGCGCCGTTGTAGAGACGCAACGCTGTTGCGTCTCCGCACGGTCAGAGACGTACCAACGGTACGTCTCTACCGCAAGCGATCCTCACATCTTCCTTCTTTAATCATGGGGCTGACATAGGAAACTCTCATCTCCTACCATGTCAGTCATGCGACTCAAGAGAAGCAAACTTACGCATCATCAGACAAATGA
>MFXW01000022.1 GCA_001787585.1 Candidatus Peribacteria bacterium RIFCSPHIGHO2_02_FULL_53_20 | reverse complement strand
TTCTCCGTCCCACTATCAAGAGAGCTTGTCGCTTCGTCGAGAATGAGAATATCCGCACCCTTGAGAAGTGCCCGGGCAATGGAGACACGTTGCTTCTCCCCACCGGAGAGTTTGACGCCACGATCACCGACGAGCGTATCCAGACCCTGGGGCAACTGCTCAACAAAGTCTGCAAGTCTCGCACGGTGGATCACGGATTGTAGTGCTTCCTCGGTGACATCCTCAAGACCGTACAGGATGTTATTGCGCAGGGAATCATGGAGGAGAAGTGTCTCCTGACTAACGATGGCGACGTGTGCCAGATAGGAATCGAGTGTGAAGGACTGGATGTCTTTCCCGTCGATGAAGATCGACTGTGGCGGACATTCGTAATAGCGCATCAGAAGATGAATCAGGGTGCTCTTTCCGGCACCAGACGGTCCGACGATAGCCGTCATCTTCCCCTTGCGGATGGTAAAGGAAACCCTCCTGAGCACCTCACGATCGGTGTACGAGAAGGAAAGATCTTTACAGACGATCTCTCGTGTCATTCCGGGAAATTCTTCACTGCCTCCTTGTACGAAATATTTTCCTTCATCATCGAATATGGCAAGAACTGCGTCCAATGGTCCCACCGTATGAGCAAGAACGCCGCGATACCCCGATACCATCCCAAATTTGCTGGTGGCGTTGACCACGATGTAGAAGTACACAATGAGCGCAGACGCCGATGCGATTTCATTACGACCAAAAAAGAGGAGCGCACCCGCAAAAATAGCGGCGACGACAGTCACCATCATGATTTCCTGCATCGGCTGAATAATGGACAACAATGTACTCCCGCGAAAATCCAAACGGGTCTTCTGATCGCTGATCTCAGTGTAATGACGCTGCTCCAGCCGCTCTGTGCGGTTCGCTTTGACAAGGGAAATGGTCGAGAGGATTTCGATGGATTTTTTATTGAGTTCGGAACCGCGTTGAGAGGTTGCATGGGAAAGATTTCTCAGTCGGACAACCACCGTCTTCACTAATGTATGTAGTATGAAAAAGAGAGGAAACGCGATCAGGGTGAGTTGCCAGGAAATCAGCAACATGACGATGAAATAGGCCGAGAGCGCAAAAAGAGCGTTGACGAATTTGTCGATACCGATGAGTGGCTGCAGCGCCTTGCGCGAAAATTCCAGAAGCACGAGACCGTGATGCCCAATATTGGTAGTATCGAAGAACTGCTTGCCGAAGCTCAAATATCGGGAAAACAGTGTTTTCCGAAGATGGTGGATCGTCCGTTCCGAGAAGTACGACATGCTGAGTACGGACAGAAGACGTAGGATGCATTTGAGAATGTAGATGAGGATGAAACCACCGATGAGCACCCCAAAAAGCAGTCGATCATTGGTGAGAATGAAGGGGGGCAGCAGAGACATGAGCCGACCGAGCACGGGAATATCCATCACAAACGAAAAGCTTTTATTGAGAAATCCGTTCAGGATGGGAATCAAAAGCCCCATACCCACACCTTCAAAACACGCTGCAAGAACCGCAAATACAATTGGTATGATAATGTGAATGGGGCGGATATGAATCCGCCGCAAAAGATAGACCAATTTCCCAAAAGTCGAGGAGGGCTTTACAGACATACGTTTACCGATTCACGCTATCCCACCACTTGCATTTCTGCAAGCAGAAGACCGACTCTTCGGATTATTTTTTCACCGAGAAAATCACCAGGAGCTGCCACTTCCCTGAAGGAGGCGACGGAACATCATGCGTGAAGAACACGCGATCGACGTGTGGCTCGAAAAGTTTGAGAATTTCTGCGACCGATTCCAACCGTTTGATGTCACAGACATCATAGCCGCCGGTTATCGCCAGTTCTGCCGCTGTTTCGACCCGGTATTCCACCCCCACCGCGATCAAGCCACCGTTGCGTGTCACACGCACGGCCTCGAGCGCCGCTTTTGCCGGGGAATGACTGTAGGCAAGCACCCATCCCATGGTCACAATCCCAAATGCATTGTCCGCATACGGCATTGCATGCATGTCGCCCAGATCGATCCATGGTGAATAGGAAATGAGATCGAGTCCCCGGACGTTACGGAATCCCATTCCCATGAAATTCAGTAGCTCACCTTCGGATCGGGGTCCTATGCAAAGCATCGGTGTAGAGCGGCTTACATGAATGGCGGCCAGAGGATGCGCTAACAGACCGGAGCGGTTCCCTCCAAGATGTTTCATTTTCCCCATCTGTAACTTATTGTGGAACACCGTGTTGTGCCCGATGTCTCCTGTGGCAGGATCCAGTGTCCGCAAGCGCCGGCGCAGGGAGACGTAATACATGTACCGGACGGCGGTGACAAAAAGCCGTACGAGATCGACGCGGAGAATCTGGTAGAAAGCTTGTTTGGCATCGTAGGCAAACCACCACGCTTTTTTGTGGATTCTTGCCAGACGACTCTTGCGGAGAGCGGGGGCAACCGGCGTAGCTGGAGGAAGAACTTGGTCAATAGGCATAGTCCCGGCACTATACGGAGTTGCTCCAGAGCAGGCAAGAATCATTGTGCTGCATAATTCTCTTCGACTATAGTATTGGTAATGCTCGGGATGCTGCACACCTCTGCCGATGCTCTCCTCAAACGGGTCCGCCGATCTTCATTCTACTATAAGCGATTCAATAACACGCTCGCGTTCGGCATCAACAATGCCTACACACGGTACGCACGCGAATGTACGGCACGGTATGCAGCAGAGCACGGAACAACGAAGCTCCCCCCTTCCCTCTTGCGAGAGAATGGTGCTGCCTATTTCCCACGCGTTTTTCCGACCGACAAAGCACGGGCATACTCCGAAAAGATCACCAGACTCCTTGAGTGCAACGACAGTGCTGTTGATCGTCCAAAGGAATCTGATCTCTCTGCACGCATCAGGGCTCCTCTCCGTACACTCGGTACCGATGTTCTCGATACCCTCCGCGCGCCGGCTGTCCATGACGCTCTCCTTCGCTTCTTCCGTGGTCACTATCGTATTGAGTGGGTGACTTGTTTCCGGACATTCCCCGCGGAGCGGGTTGTCGGTTCCTGGTTGTGGCACAGTGATTCCTTCCCTCCCCATACTTGCAAGCTCTTCTTACATCTCACACCTGCAAATGTGGAGACGGGCGCAACGGAATTCATGAGCCTTACCGATACGATGGCCTACCGGCGTGCGGGATACTTCGGGCAGTTCAAAGATGAACGCTTCGCGAGTCTCGAGGAATTTGCCCAGGCACATCATCTGCCATACCGACCTTTCCACTTTGATGCGGAACCCGGGGATGCAACGCTCTTTGATATGAACTTCTTCCATCGCGCCGTCCGTCCCGCGCACGCGTTCCGCGATGTCGTCCAGTTCTATTTTCTCCCGAGTCCCATCCCGTGGGAGGAGCACTATGCGCGTGATGCTGATCGATTAGTGGCAGGAGGCGGGAGTTTCCCGAAAGATCCCCGACCCGGCATGTCCACAACATCATCGCAATCGATGATGATGTGATACGGCTTCGCGATTAAAAGGTTGGGAACGTTTTTGAAAATGCAGCATATATATCGGCGTAGCGATATCGCTACGCCGATATAGGTTCTTGTAAGAACACTTATGCCTATCTTTTAATCGCGAAGCCGTATGATCCCTGTGAGGATTCCGATGTTATGCGCGCGAGACCCTCTCGTCTCATTTGCGCGTAGAGCATTCGAAGAGCCATGGCAGAGGAATCCAGTGCGTAGTGCTGCAGTGTGACGGCGCGATACCGCTCTCCTTTTTTCTGACGATCGGCTTCAGAATGCCTGAGGAATCCTGCGACGCGCGCAACGAGTGTTTGCGTATCGCGAACAGGAATGATAAATGATACATCTATCTCTCGTAATACTTCCGGCACCGCTCCTCCGCCAAAAGCAAATGAGGGACGGCCGCAGGCAAGTGCTTCGATGAGGGATAATCCGAATCCTTCGTAGAGTGATGTGGAAATGAGCACCGAAGATCGCTGTATAAGAGATTGTACGGTCTGTTGATCGACAGTGCCGTGAATCGTTACGCCGGGGATGGATTGCAACACCATAATCTGCGCATCGGACCTGCGCCCTACATCCGCAATGCGGTACCCCTTCGCCGCAAGAGCGCGGTAGGCTTCCGCTACATATCGGAATCCTTTGCGAGGATGGATGAAAGATCCAAGGGCAATCACATCAAAGAGAGGGTCTCTGGTATCTGGCGTAAAGACCGAACCGTCAACACCATTGGGAATGATGGCAATGAGATCTGCGGGGCACCCATAATCTTTTTGCAATCGATCCTTCACCGTCTGCGAAACTGTCATCACCCGATCGCATGTACGACACATGGCCTTCTGCCAGGCAACAAGCCGCATGTACTTCACGCGCCAGAGAAGACCATCGACCATGCCCGATTCTTGCATCGCTATTTCGCGATCAACGGTGACCGGATGATGAATGGTAAAGAGCATTGGTTGTTGCCGTGCCCGCAATCGCCGGAATGCAGGACCCATGACCTGGTTGAAATGCAGCACATCAAATTGTTTCCAGAACGGACTGATTGCCGGATATCTCCGCAAAACGAGTGATGCGAATCGCCTATCCGAAAAGCCGTAGTAGTACGAACCCGTACGCCCGGGAACCGTGACGACTTCCACATTCTTTGGAAGATCCTTCGGCTCCGCCTTGCTGCGATTACAAACAATGATGAAGGAAACATTCGCCACAGCAGCGAAAAGCGGCAAGTGATTGGCACCTTTGTAGGGGTCGAGCACGGTTTGGAGAATGCAAACGCGCATGAGTGAGAGTTGACGAGGATGGGGAGCACAGGGTATCCATTGCCACTCCCAACGGCTAGTGTAGCCTGACGCCATGAGATTGCCTTTGTCTCTTTCTCTCTCTTCCAAAATCATTATAACAGCGGTTTTCACGCTGCTCCTTGCGGACATCGGCGGTCATATCATCTACAAAGTGCGTGATGGAAATTGGCTGTGGGAAGAGAATCCGCTGGAAATATTCAAGATCCACGGTTTTCTGGAGTTCGTTGCCGATGAACGGCTGATGACCGGGAGAAAAATGGTTATCAATGTGGAATACGGCTACGCTTTCGATCAAAATCGGTTCCGGACATCCAAGACGCTGCGTCCCACGGGTCAGCCGGATATTTCCTACTTCGGAGACGCGCAGCCCACGTACGCCAAAGACACGCCGAGCATCGTCTTCCTCGGCGATTCCGTTCCCTTTGGATGGGAAATCATGCATGAGCAAACCGTCCCATCGCGCCTGTTTGGTCTTCTCCGGAACCATGGGGTGCGGAAATACGGCGTCATCAATGCGGCACTCCCGTCATACAGTCTCCACCAATCGGTTGCCAGATACGCGAAGGAAATCCACGGAACGTTTCCGGTGAGCGTTGTCATCCTTCAGGTGTATGACCCTGCCAATCGATTGTTGGAATTCGGACAACAATGGACGCGTAATACCAACGGGATCGTCAACCCCAGTTCGATGCATGCGCTCGACATCAAAGAATCATTGTTCTACAGATGGTCCTCCATCGGTCACACGGTGCTGACAATGCGCCTCGCTCTTGCGGACGATAGGGAAAAATTTTCCAAGGATGATGCGGATTTGAGGAAATATTTCACGCAGGAGAATGAGAAAGATCTCATCACGCTGTTGGATCTCGTGCGAAATGACGGGGCCTCTCTCGTCTTGCTCCCCGTGAATCCCGCCGAATCCTATAAGGAACGCCTGGGGTCGGGTTCCGCGGAACCGCTTCTGCACTCCATCGATTGGTTGAATTCCACGTTCGACACATTCGCCAAGACGCATGATGACGTGTATTTTTTCGACGTGTCCGACGAGTTTGATCGAATCGGCAGAGAGGGCAATTTCCTGGATCTCTGCTGCCACCTTTCCGCAACGGGCGCGACTGCACAAGCGGAGTTTCTCTACGAAAAACTGGTGAAGAGTAAACTTCTCTAACGATCTGTGCTGCTCCACCGCCTTACACGCCGGCTCACGAAATCCCTCTTCTGGTTTCGCGGCTTTTTCTTTGCCTGTGTCGTCCTTCCTATTCATCGATTATTTCGGATCCCGTTAACGAATCTTCACCTTTTCGCTAGACGTATCCCTTTCATTGAACGCCGGGAATATTCCCAGAACGGCGAGGACGGCATCATCTCTACAATCTTTGCAATGATCGGGATAACCAACAAATACTACGTGGAATTCGGTGTCGAGGATGGCATCGAGTGCAACACGCGCTATCTCTTCAAACACAAAAGATGGAAAGGGCTCCTGATGGACGGAGGTCATGACAATCCCGAACTTAATCTTCATAAAGAATTCATCACTGCGGAAAATATCGAATCACTCTTCACCGCGTACAATGTGCCGAAGGAATGCGATCTGCTGAGCATCGACATCGATGGCAATGATTACTGGGTATGGAAGGCAATCACGCACTATTCGCCCCGCGTCGTGATTGTGGAATACAACGCCTGCATTCCTTATGAGCCGCCCGTGATGGTTCCCTACGATCCCGCGTTTGCCTGGGACAAAACGGACTACTACGGCGCGAGCCTCTCGGCACTCGTCTCCCTTGCACAGGCAAAGGGATACACACTCGTAGGCACTGATCCGAACGGCGTAAATGCATTCTTTGTGAGAGACGACTGCGTCACGGGAAAATTCCACGTTCAAAATCCCCGGCGCATTTATCGACCTGCGGCATTCAAGGGAAAACCCGGTAATAGACACCCAAAGGATACGCTCGGGCGCCCGTGGATCACAGTTGGTAGATCGTAAACCGATCCTCGCGGTAGAGAACGGATGCACCCCGGGGAATCCGCGGGTTATCCGGTGCTTTTGTATCGGTAATCGCGTACTCCGCATGATATTTTCGCAGATAGACTTCGTACTGAGATCTGATGTTGCGGTGTTTTTCCATCGCGGACTGAATAAATGCCTCTCCACCGAAGAGCTCGAGGGGCTGCACCTGTTCCCCGTATGCATTTTGGTAGCGCGCTGCACGACCCGGTCCCCATCCAGCAACGGGCGTCACGTCCTTGCGGAGCGATTCTTCCGTGACAGTATCGATATTCTGCACAAGGAACCGTTCAAGGAGCTCGTCGTCGGGAATCACATGGAGCAGCGCCCAGCCGTCAAAGAACACGTAATCGTTAGAATAGATGGGGATGTAGTTGCCAATCGTATTCGGAGCCAGAATGACGCTCTGGCTTGTATCCACACCCTGCAAAAATGAAAATATGCGCTGGTAATCCTGTAGCTGCTGCGCTGCAACTGCATCGAATCGCCACAGGTACGGCAGGGAATTACGCACCGTGCGAGCGGTCGTGGTGAAGAGGAAAGCACAGACCATGATGCCGCTCACCACTCGCGCAAGACCAATGCTTGTTGTATACGAGGATGCAAAGACTGCAATGGCGACTACATTGACCAGGAAGGAAATCCAAAGGGGATGCGAATCGAAATCTATTTCCTTGCCCGTGACGACGTTGCTGAGTGCCGCAACAAGGATGCCACTGCTGATAAGCAATAGTATCAGCTCGGGATGAGACAGCGTCCGACGCGTGCGGACAAAAAGAAGACCAACGACGAGCAGGATCATGTATTTGAGATTCAGGAGTGTCAGGGGAAGTACCCGATGTGTTTCCACCATGCCACTCCGGAAGTTTAGAGATGCGGCAGCGGGATCGGAAAAAAGCTGGATGATGTTGAAGATCTGGGGAAGGCACGCAATAGCGATACCGATGCACATCACCGTTATCCATTGCACTGTTTTGCCGTCGCGCATGAGTAGCGCACGAAGGAATAGAAATCCTATAGCTGCGAAAATTGGCATCCATAAATGCGGGTACAAATAGAACGCGAATGCGGCTGTCATACCAAGCCACAGGTATCGCCATGGATCACGTGGTTTTTCGAGCACTCCGAGTAGGCACAGCAGAAATACCACCAATGTGGGATATACCACTTGTAACACAGGGCGGATCAGCAGGTTATGGAGTGAGAGAACGCCGATGAGCGCAGTCACCACCGAGATCACCCTATCCCCCCGTGTAAGACGAAGACAGAACACGTACAGAAGACCGCCAGTGAGCACATTGTAAAAGACCGTATTAAACAAAAACATATTGTTCACACTGAGACCCATCAGCCCGGGGATGGCTCCCATCCAGATCGGCAGGAGTAGACCCGGGAAATGCGCATCTGCATACTCACGGATGAATGGGCTGCCTAACCACGGATGACCATCAACCACCTCGCGCATCTGCTTTACGTAGTACAAGGCATCGGAAGATACCTGTGGCAGAATATCGGGAAGCCACATGCCGAGGGCAATGCGGAATAAGAAGAAC
>MFXW01000021.1 GCA_001787585.1 Candidatus Peribacteria bacterium RIFCSPHIGHO2_02_FULL_53_20 | reverse complement strand
CGCCACTGCAGAGAGCAGTACCGTGAACATGGCTCGATGCTAACCCTCCTGTGGAAAACAAAAAAGTTTTCCACACTACTTCGACTTGCCTAGTGCTGCCGCTTCGTACCCAATGGTGGATCGTGGATTCCATTTCACATCAAACCACGAGGTTAGGTCTTGTGTAGAGCGCACCGTAGGGGCATAGCGCGCTATGCCCCTACCCACCACAAATCTCGCAACCTCCGCAACCTTTCTATCCCCGTGCAACCACCCACCCCTCCACCCATTTCGCTCCCGCCTTTTTCAATGTTTTCGCACATGCGTCCAGAGTCGCCCCGGTCGTTGCGATGTCATCAATAAGGACAACGCGCTCGGGAATGGGACCGAGAGCACGGAAGGCGCCTTCGAGTGCCGTGAGTCGTTCTCTGCGCGCACGATGGGATTGGAATCCCGTCGGACGGATGCGGCAGAGGCAAGAGCGCATGGGAATACTGCATTGCTGAGAAATGATTCGGGCAAGAATTTCCGATTGATTGAATCCACGCCAGAAGCGCCTCGACCAGTGAAGAGGAACAGGAACAAGGACAGAAGCATCATTATGAAAAAGGTTTGATACAAGCATGATCTTTGCAAGCTCCTCCCCCAATGCAGGAATCCTCCGAAACTTGAATATCCAAATTGCATTTTTCAGCAGCGGACACTCGTGGTAATTGCTTCCAGAAACGAGGCGATCGAGATGATGGATTCCCTGCGCTCGTAATTGTGGAGTTGATTCGACAACCGGAAAAGATCGGAGTTGCGACCGTTCAAGCCCTGTCACCCATTCCCCTTCCCCACCACTGAGGGATTTTTTGGGGAAGAGGGCATCGAGAAGTGCGGAGAGCATCCTTCCACGCTAATCGATGAAAAGCGATTTGTCAGCTGTACGTACGTGCACCCTCAAGTACATCGGAGATAGCATGCTCGATTCCAGCATGAACCTTTCCACAATTAACATGAAGGAGAACGCCGTCTGTTGTCACAGCCTGATCGGCAATAAACACTTTCACCGTTGCGCCTCTTTCCCGCATCATTTGGGAAATTCCTTCGAACTGCTGCGTTGGCACAGGACAGAGTTGACCGCCAGAGGGTGCGTTAAAAGAGGAAAGTTTGATGCAACGACCGGAGTGATTCTTTGCAGAAAAATCAGCAAGGTGCTGAAGATGCGCTTCATCATCATTGACGCCCTGCACGAGAGGCACGTTGTAACGCACTGGAAAGTGTGCGTGTTCAGCAAATTGATCCAGAACCGAAACCATCTCGGTCCACGGCTGAGTTCCGGGAATGTACTGCTGGCGCGTTTTCTGATCCATGTGAAATAAACTGAATTGCAAGCGCAAAAATCCTGATCGACCGATCTCCACTGCTGTCTGTTGCAATGCTGGAATGAAGTTCTCGTACTGCCAACCAGTCGTGGACAGAACAACATGATCCACAGCAAAATCCGAGTCGGCTAGACGACGGACTGCGGTAAGAATGTTTGAACGATTAGCAGCAGGTTCTCCTTCACCCAAAAAACCTACAGCGCGCAGAGTATCTGAAGGTAACTCTGCATTGCGTTGAAGAAGAGCAGCAGAAACTTGTTGTACGAGTTGCTCATCGGTAAGAATGGTAACGGGCTGTTTTGCGCTAACACAAAGTAAAGCACAGTCCATATTACACCCGAGAAGTGCCGACGCATTGATATCGTGGCGTATGATGCCATTTCTTCTGCTGACAAAATCTCCAAAAGCCACTTGTTTTCCATTCGCAAATCGCAATCTGTACTCTCCTATATTCCCATCTACGGAGGAGCGAAAGTTTACTTCTCGATCAGAGGAAAGCAGTTCAAGTCGGTGCTGCATGTATTCATGGTAATCTCACCATCGAAAATATTGCTAGTCTGCGAAGAAATATTTACGAAGAAAAATGTGTCTCATACGTATCCTTCTCCCACACAATCCACGGAGAATCCGGTGGAATTGTTGTTTGCATAGGTTTGCCGGTTTTAGCACAGGTACGGTCAAACAACACAATGCCCCCAAGTTTTTCCGCTCGCTTCTCCATCCGCTCATCGTAGGTCATTCGTGGCAAAGGCACTCCCAACTTCCGATACCGGCGCATCTCCTGAGCCGTGACACTGAAGACGCGTCCCGAAAGTGTGCTCCGAAGTTGCAGAGAGACGTCTGCTGCGGGAAAACCGTCGGGAATATCGCTCTCAGCAATGCCATCGGATTGTTCGTCGTACCACGGAAGTCCTTTTTGCTTTGCCTGCTCCTTTGTCAGAGGGAAATACCGCTGCGCCATGGAATGGTTATAGGCGAATACGGAATCTTGGAGCGGAAAAAATTCTCCCCATTCGGAGGTCGCGCGCATATGCTCGATGATCCGTGGCACCAATTCCTCATATTTTTCCTTGGTATATTGCTTATTGAACACGCAATACTTTTTCCTCCGCAGCCCGATGCATCCAAAACACTGCTGGCATCCGACGCAGAAGCTGCAGTACTGGAGATCCGCGCAACTGTCGTAGGTGTAGTGGCAGAAGAGCAGTCGAAAAATATTGTTGCCGCAGCGCGTCGTTTCGTAGATCAGCTCGGCGTTATCCCCGTAGGTCGTATAGTCCTGACAATTGCGAACGTTGTCTACAACAAGAGAGCAGTAGCGCAGATGCTCGCCATTACGAACGAGATACGAGTCGTACACATCGCGGCACTCGAAGAGATGATTTCCCGAAACATCCTGCACCATTTTCATCACGGCATGCGGACGCGGATGCTGTTGCCAAAATATTTCTACCTTCTTTTCCATTGCGGTGCGTTTCACATGGGAGGAAAGACCGATCACGGCAAGGAATGCGCGGTACTCCTGCTCGGATTTCTGCTCGTTGAAAACGCAAAAACGCGCATGCCGCAGGTTCACGCAACCGAAACAATCCGTGCACGAGCGGCAATTCATGAGAAACATGCTGTCTTTACAGTCGTCGCTTTCACGCGAGCTCTGGACGTTGTAACAGCGATTGCAGGAAACACAGTCGAAGCAGAGTTCGCTGTCACTCACATCCGTACAGTCAACGCAGTCTCTGGACCCCACCACGCGTTCGCAGCTCATGCAGTCTTCCGACCGGCGCGTGTTGAAAATAAGATAACAATTCTTGTTGTCGGAAACGTTGTTGCAATAATCGCAGTTTTCATTCCGCAGCACCATCAATGCGAAGCGCGGCACGACGTCGCTGAGCATCCGAAACTGAGCGAAGAACGGCTGTGAGAAATCAAACGTGCGCCCGTAGGAAAGCGCGTCCCACTTGTCGCTCCACCAGTATTCATTCTCGTACACAGGAAATGCGACGCTATCGGGAAACTGCGCAAAGATCATATTTCCCGTCACCGAGGACGGTCGACGATAGACATGAATCTGGCTGAAAGCCCCGAGCCTGCGCTGGTGCCGGCACGCAGGACAGTGTGTCGGTGGCGGCACTGCGCATTTCTTTCCCCCGAACACCGGGGAAATGGTGTCATAGAAATGCAGATCATCTTTTGTGACGGCGAAACTCTTGCCGCAGTGGGTACAGGGGCAATTCATGGAGACATTGTTTCAGACAGGCTGGGGCTACACCAGCATAGAGAGACGAGCTTCATTCCATCCCCAATACCCGTCGATGATCTCCTGTGCCGAGCAACATGAGGAGAAGACAGTCCTCATCTTTTGCGTATCGGAGCAACCAATCTGGTGCGATGTGACATTCTCTTGTGTTTTTCAATCTTCCCTTGAGCTCATGATCGCGATATTTGTATGGTAAACGCGCTCCAATAGCGAGTAAATCGATAGCGTACTCGAGCTTATCGGCATCAAAACCTGCTTTCTGAAGGAGTTTGAAATCCTTCTTGTACCGTTTTGTAGCCCGAATGTTGTATCGCTTCATTCTCCGAGTATAGCCTCATGGAGCTTTTTTGCCGAGGCATAGCTTTTGCCGTGCTTCTTCGCCCATGCGAGCTCTTTCAATATTTCCTCTTCTTCTGCAGGAGTGAGACCATTTTCGGTGAGAATCTCAAAGGGAATACCGTTTTTCTCAATAATTTGAACAAGGTAGATATTAATTGCCGTACTCAAATCCAGACCCAATTTCCTCAGGATCAATTGAGCTGCTTTCTTCGTCTTATCCTCTGTTCTCACTTGAATGGTCGTCATGCAACTATGGTACACAGTCGTAAGGACAATGTCAATACAATGTAATGTTGGTGGGCAATACTGGACTTGAACCAGTGACCTCCACAATGTCAATGTGGCGCTCTAGCCAGCTGAGCTAATTGCCCAAAATGTATGCAGTAAAGAAAGATCGGATCGCGAGCGGCCACTGTGGCGTTTTTTTGACTTGCGCGCTCGGCGGGCCTCGCGCGACCCAGCTGAGCTAATTACCCGAAAGCTGAAACAGCCTACCAACAAATCTCCTCATGATCAAAACGTTCAATACGCAATGTTTTTGTCTGAAAACAGATCATAACATTCACAAAACATATTGAGGATTTATCAAGCCCCCCGGATGGGCAAAAACCCCAAATTCCGGTATAATTTAATGATTTGAACACAAATACCACCACCAACGTCCTCCTCCAGTGGAGTGCCCCCGAACGTCCTCTCGTGGAACGCGGGCGCGTATGGTTCGCGATCATCGGACTGTTCGCTCTGCTTGCCGCTGTCTGGAGCATTGTCACCGCCGCCTGGACACTCAGCATCGTCATCATCCTCAGCGGTGCGATGTACTTCCAGCACCTTAAAATCCATGCGCAAAACCGCCGGATCGAGATCAAGAAGGAAGGCATCTCCGTGAATGACGTATGCACACCATGGGAGATTTGTTCGGGCTTCTGGATCTACAAGCATGGTACGCAGTACATGCTCCACATCGAGAAGAGCCGCGGATGGGATCGCGAGATCGCGACCGTGATCGAGGACCAAGATTACCGCGAGGTTGCCACGATCCTCAGTGCGTTTCTCCCGTACCAGGCAACGCGCCGTGAAAATATACTTGACTCTATTATCCGCATTTGTAAACTGTAGATGCTGCGCCACTCGCGCCGCGATCGATTCGCCCCCATCAACCCCGAAAGGGAGCGGCGGGAGGCTGCGTTTGCGAAGGACGATACGACAACGCATGGAGGAACTCCCGAGAGAAACGAGCAACCGGAATACCGGAAAGCTACACCTGAAGCCCGTACGGTACTCGAGCAGATTTCGGCGGGCACGCATTTCTCTGTTGAAGCGACAGTATCTGTAGAACACCGTGAACAGATCCACCAGTCCCCTCTTGTGCTCGATGCCATCGGCGACATCGCACACCCGAGCACGCATGTGGAAGGAATCCTAAAGGCAGCGATGGAGCATGCCGGCATTGCGCCGATTGAGAATGGAAATGCCGGAGATGCAATCGCCGCGTGGCACGACGAGAAGCGCGAAAAGAAGCTGTTACTCGACGAGAGCATCGCAAAAGCGCGCGCGGATATCCTCCGCGATGTCACCGATGATCCGGAGACGCTCCTCGCACTCATTCGGTCGCTGGAAGATCAGCGAAAGAGTTACCGCGCACTGGTGGAAAATGTGGAACGCGCGACGGAGGAAAGTGACAAGCGCGAAGGATCGCAGAAAAAACGTATGATGCTCCGCGCGGAAGCCGCAGAAAAAATCCAGGCGATGATCCGAAAGCACGACGGGAGTTCCGTGGAACAGTGGATCAAAGAAACGCATCCAGAAGAAATCCGCTACGCATTGGACATCACCGATGGAAACGACTCCGCAGGTGCGCTGCGACGGGGCATCAACCTGCTCAATGACTGGAGAAAGCGCATGACCTTCGGCATGTTCCGGTGGAACCCTTCCGATACAGAGCCCGAGGATGATGTGAAACGACGGACGCAGGAGCAGTACTTTGCGGAAGTGGAAAAACACATCACAGGGCTCAAGGGGATCCTCAAGGAAAAACTCGAGGAGCGGGCAAATCACCTGAGCAAACGCGTGGACGAAGAAATGCGCAAAGGACTTGCTGAGGCGGCCGGAATTGCTGTTGAACAACTCTACGACCAGCGTCTCACTCTCAAGAAGCAATGGGATGGCGAAGTCGGAGCCGCATTCACAAAGCAACATCTCATCACGCTGCAAGATGCCATCGAAGAGATCAACGCCGTTGTTGCAAGAGTCAAACGGTCACGCGGACTCAAAATCCATGCGGAGGATTTCATCGACCGCGCTTCAGATTTTCTCGAGAGAATGGACGAACTTTCGGAAACAAACGTACCGGATCTCTGGAAGCACGCCATCACCGAAGCGCAGCGCAGACACGGCGAAGTGCAAAGCTGGATTCCTGACTTCCTTGAACGTTACAAGGCTATCCGACCGAAGCTCGATGATGAAAAAGCAGCATCCTTCATCGCCATGTCCACGGGAGCAAAGGATGGCGCTGAAGTCCGGGAGCGCATGGACCAACTCGCGCAGATGCTTGGAAACCCTTCCGCACTGGATCGCTCGGAGCTTTCGTACATCCAGGGAACCATCGTCCGACTGCTGCCCGCAATTGAAGGTCTACTTTCCCGAAATTATCAGCGTGCATTCACATTACCGCTTCGCGCATCCACACAGCAGGAATTCACTGCGCAAACGGAGTCAGTCTCAAATCAGATCACATTGGTAGAAACACTGCTGACGGAATCGCGCATCCAAAAATCAGACGCATGCCGCACTTCCGGCATCACGCAAAAACTTGGAGAACAGATGCATTCTGCCCGCGGCAATCTCCTACGAGCGGGGAAATCCTACGCACAGGCACAGCAATCGCTAGAGGCACTGGGAGCGGGTCCACCCGCCGACGAGAAATCGCGCATGGAGAATATTCTTCGCGCTGCCTCGGGGCAAGTGGAAGCCATGCGCGTAGAAATAGAAGAACTGCGCAAAGCTCTCGAATTCATCAAAACTATTCCCACGGAAGCGGAGTTCACGTATGCGGATGTCGACGGCTATTGCGATTATGGTCAAACAAAAATCTATGTGAACAGGGAGCGACATACCAATGCGGAAGCTTTGCAAAGAACCTTTGATCATGAATTCGGGCACCTGGCTGTCGATGCTCTTACGGAACGTCATTTCGTTCTGACAAATACATTCGACACACAGCAGTCAGAAATGGAGAAGGTCGCGAAGGAGCGTGGCATCATGGAAACAGGTTCTGTAGAGCAGATGCTCGAAGTGGCAGCGCGGCAATGGAACCTGGATCGAAAAAAGCACATGGAGGACGGTGAGCTCATCGATGCGCCCGGAGGACCCGAGGCATACTACCGCCGCAAGCGATGGGAAGAGCTTCTCATGCAATACGCAACGTACCGCAGTAAATCCGAAGACGTGGAATACGATGTAGAGAAGGACACAGAATACTCCCCTGTTGTCCGCGGACTCTTCGCTCTCCTCGATGCCGAAAAAATTCGGAAGGATTATCCTTCACAATCTGCAGATGATCTGCGCAACAAATTACTCTCAAAGAGAAAAGCACGCGCATTCCAAACGGGAGACCACGCCGACGAAGTGGAACATGAGTCAGACGAACAAGAGGCTCAACGAGTGCAAGCGGAGCGCATCGCACAGCAGAGAAACGCCGAAGGAAACGAGCCGAGAGTGGTTGCCGGTCCAACGCTAGCAAACTTCAAGGCCATCCGCTCACACATTCAATTCATAGGCAATTTCATTCATACCTACCCCGAATCCGGTGCCGGAGAACTCGGCGCAATCCATAGAAATGCAAAGGAGGGATATGAAAAATACTTCCGACAGTTCGATAAGCATATCAGCGCGGATACCGGTCAGCCGATGGATGCAGGCTACTTGCCAGAGGAAGATGGACCATTCGGTGAAATTATCCGCGAAGCGATCAATCGATTAAAGTTCGTCGAAACGGAAATCAAAAAACACGACTCGCAGAATATGCGAGAAGTAGCCGATGCGAAGCCGGAAGGTAAGGAATTCTGGCTCTGGTTCACCCGTGATATCCAGTGGCTCTCCATCATGGATTACTGGACGATGGCAAAGGAAGGCTGGGAAGATGTCACACGCCTCTGGAAGCGCCGCGGAGAAAACGCGCGCGGAAAAGTGGGCGAGCTCCTCACGAGCTGGATCGGGGACAAGGTGCCCTACTTCGGTCAACTCAAGCACGAATTTCATCGTCGCCAGCAATCTTCCGAACAGGAAGCCGTCGGCGTGTGGGAGAAAGCACTCGAGAACGTCGACTCGTACAAGCTCATTGAAGATATCCCGCATGTGAATAACCAAGATCACTTGAAAGCGGTGATGATCCTCCTCACGAAGCGCGGCCGTCTCGACTGGGATGACCAAGAGCTCTGGAAAGCCCTGAGTCGGTTCTCGCACTTCAAGATCCCCCGCGATGAGTGCCACCGTGATCCGGTGCTCCTCGATAAATGGCTCCAGAAAGTCATCTCGGATATCTGGCATGACAAAGATCTGTACCGTACCTGGAAAACCGGCAACGAACACAGTTATGACTCCGAGCGCGACAAGTATAACGGGGTCGCTGACTACTACAGCAACTCTGGTCTGCTTGGATCCCAGCTTGAGTACATGTTGGAGACCTTCGTCGAGGCGAAGGAAAACCATAAACCCATCCCCGACCAGGTGAACCCTCATCTCTACGAACAACTGTTCCTCTACGCGATGGAGAAGGGGAAAATGAGCATGCAGG
>MFXW01000020.1 GCA_001787585.1 Candidatus Peribacteria bacterium RIFCSPHIGHO2_02_FULL_53_20 | reverse complement strand
AAAACCGTCCATGATCGGCATGTGAAAATCCAGGATGAGGATATCCGGGGATTTCTCTAAAATCGCCGCCACAGCCTCCTCGCCATTTTGCACGAGACGGATCGCATATCCCGAAAGACCGAATTTCTTCTGATAGACCTCCCGGAGCACGGCATCATCCTCGGCGATGAGAATATCCACAGGATCCATAAGACACAGTGTAGAGCAAGTTTACTTTCCCCACATCTTTTTTGCCTTGAGCAGGGTGTCGACCATCACCAAAAGCGACTTGATCGTCATTTCACTCTTGATGAAGTAATCGTCCGCCCCCAGCTCCTTCCCCCGCGCTTTGCTTTTCTCGTCGCCGAAATTTGTGAGCATGATGACCGGGAATGCCCGCTTGTCTCTGGGAAATTTCTCAAGCACCCCGAATCCATCGAGAATGGGCATATGGACATCGAGAATCGCGATATCCGGCGTCTTTTGGGTGATGAGCGCAACCGCCTCCTCGCCGTTTTGTGCGAGACGGATGCTGTACCCCGAGAGCGTGAATTTCTTCTGATAGACCTCCCGGAGCACGGCGTCATCTTCCGCGATAACAATGTCTGCTGTATCCGCCATAAGGTATATTATACGCTTATAATCCTAAATACGCCAGCACCCGCGTCACCCATCTCAACTGTGGTGGTCCCTGAAGGGGAGTCGAACGAAGAAGATCGAAGCGGACAGTTTCTCGCGCGCGGCGGACCACACTGTGATTTTTTCCCGTGATGAGCACGTTCACCTCGCCCATAGCATCGAGCGAGGAAGTCATCAGGTTAGCGGAACCGATGAAGGCGCGTACACGATCTACAAGGATCATCTTGCCGTGGAGCATCCCGGGATATTGAAAAATCTGCATACGTTCGTCATGCCCCTGTTCCATGAGCGACGCCATCGTCACGATATTGGCGCTGTGATGCACGCTCGTGCGCAAAGGAAGAATCACGCGCACGTGGATACCTTCGTGGCTTCGCTTCGCAAGGAGGTCGACGATGCCCGGATCCGAGAAGTATGCCTGTTCCAGAATGATCTCGCGCCTGGCTCCGTGTATGAGCGCGGTGATGGCTTCACGCACGGCAGAATGATGAAGTGAGTTCATCACAAGACGCACCGGATCACTCTGCGACGTGCGCGGGGATTCGCTCAGGTACTCTTCCACAAAACGCGCACCACGGAGTTCGATGAGGAAGTCGTGCCAGCGGTAGCGGTATTCATCGGAGATGTTCATGCCGCCGAGGAGCATCGTTTCCCCATCGATGATGTAGACCTTGCCGTGATTTTGCTCCTCCGGCGCCTCCACGTGGATGTTTGGATGATGCCAGAACCGCTGCCAGATGCCTTTGCCATGTGTTTTCGTCGTCAGGAAATCCCGGTCGAGCTCAAACATGTCGCCGGTCGTGTCCTTGGTCACGTGTACGTTCACGCCGCGATCGGCGGCTTCCACCAGGCGTAGAGCGACCGCCCTACCTGTGGGATCATCCACCCAGATGAACATGTGGATGATAATGGTATGACGCGCTCCGCGGAGGAGTTCGTCGATCCTGCGGAATGCCTCTTCACCATCTACATAGAGTTCCGTATCGCGCCTGCGCACAATAGCTCCGATGCGCTGCTGCATGCGCAGCATCACGAGCATACGGAGACGGTAGAACATCCGGAGACTCTGGAACCACCGTGGATGCGAGCCGCGCCTGCGCAAGTACGCGCGCGCGCCACGGATCATGGAACGGCGGCTGCGCGGGGAGAAGATTCTGGAAGGAAGCATGGGTGTGGGGGAATTGTGCCTTCGGAGTTCGGGACAGAGAAGCCAAATCTCTGCTATAATGGTACGATACGCGCATGGAGAACCTCATCTATGCCATCGGCGCCCTCCTCGGGCTTCTCCTGATCTTATGCGTTGGTCTGCATATCCTGCATCTCCTCCATGACCGGCGCCGCGAACGTGATCTCGTGTTTCTCCAGGTGGTGATGTCCAAAAAGGAAAGCAAAGAGGATAAGGAAACGGACTCCGAGCAGTTCTCTGCTGGGCGCGATTTCCGCGAAGTTATCGGCGTCATGGATCACCTGTTCCAATCGCTCCACAGCATCCGCAGCCCGAAAATTGCGACGCTCTGGACGGGGCAACACTTCATCGCAGTCGAGTACGCAGCACTCGCCGGGGAAATCCTCTTCTACGTCGTGTGTCCCCGGTCGATCGTCCATCTTATCGAAAAGCAGATCACGTCGTTTTACCCCGATGCCGTCATCGATACTGTCGAGGACTACAACATCTTCACCGATGCCTCGGTGGTCGCGGCACAGCAGCTGATCCCAAGCAAGCCCTTCACGTCATCCATCAAGACCTACCAGCAGCTCAAGAGTGATCCGCTCAATTCCATCACCAATGCATTCTCGAAATTCAAGATCACCGAGGGCGCGGCAGTGCAGATGGTGCTCAGACCCGCAAAATCCGGATGGCAGGGCAAACTCCACAAGGAAGCGCAGAAGATCATTAACCCAAAAAAAGGCGGCACTGGATCGCTCTTCAATCCCCTAACCTGGATTTCCGCGGTCTTTGATATGTTCACGACATCGAAATCCGAAGAGACACAGAAGGAGCATTCCACAGGAGAACGCGTCTCGCAAATGGTGGAGGAATACAGCAAATCGATCGATGAGAAAGCGGGCAACCCCGGCTACAGTGCAGTCATCCGGTTACTCACTTCGGCAGAGAGTCTTCCGCGCGCGCAGCAGCTTCTCGACGGCGTCGTGGCTTCCTTCGGACAATTCAATCAAGTTCTCGGCAATACGCTGCATATCGTACGCATGCCAAACCGCAGGGCAATCATCGAGCAGTTCATCCGCAGAAGCCCGCGGAGGCTCCTCAGTATCATTCTTCTGTCGAGAAAAATGCTCCTCGGTACCGCGGAGCTCGCGAGTCTCTGGCACTTTCCCAGTATCAAGTACAACAAAATGGATACCATCAAATGGCAGAACTACAAACTCGCTGCAGCACCGAAGAATGTGCCCGCGGAAGGACTCTTCCTCGGTATGAACGTGTACCGCGGAGAAAAGCGGAGGATCACCATGAACAACGAAGATCGCTTCCGCCACTTCTACATCATCGGACAGACCGGTACGGGAAAATCTTCGATCCTCCAGCTCATGGCGCGGCAGGATTTCCACAGCGGCAAAGGGCTCTGCATCGTGGATCCCCACGGTTCGCTGATCGAAGATCTCATGCCCTACATTCCGCGCGAGCGTGCCAACGATGTGATCTACTTCAACCCCTCCGATATGGAGCGCCCGATGGGCTTAAACCTGCTCGAGGGAAAATCCCCCGAGGAACGCGATCTCATCGCTCTCGATGCCATGAACATGATGGTGAAGATGTTCGGGGAGGAGATCTTCGGACCACGCATCCAAGACTACTTCAGAAACGGTTGTCTCACCCTCATGGAGGACGAAGAGGAGGGCGGCGCCATCACGGATCTCGTGAAGCTCTTCACGGATGACGAGTGGCAGAAGTACAAAGTGAGTAAAGTGAAAAATCCGATCGTCCGCTCCTTCTGGGAAAAGCAAATGGCGAATACCGGACAGCGTGAGAAGCAGGAAATGATCCCCTACTTCGCAGCGAAGTTCGGGCAGTTCTACACCAACACCCTCATCCGCAATATCGTCGGTCAGACGAAAAGCGCCTTCGATATCGCCGACTGCATGAACACGGGAAAGATCCTCCTGATGAACCTCTCGAAAGGATTGATTGGAGATATCAACTCGCAGCTGCTCGGATTAATCGTCGTCAACAAGATTCAAGTCGCAGCCATGCGACGGCAGCGGATGGATACGAAAGAGCGCCGCGACTTCTTCCTCTACATCGACGAATTCCAGAACTTCGTTACGCCGTCGATTGAATCGATCCTTTCCGAAGCGCGTAAATATCGCCTCGGGTTGATCCTCGCTCACCAGTATCTCGATCAGCTGGAGAAGGATAGCAAGCTCTCCGGCAATGTCAGCCTCAAGGGCGCCATCTTCGGCAACATCGGCACGATGATGTTTTATAAGATCGGTCCCCAGGATGCCGAGGTCTGCGCAAAAGAAATGGCTCCGGTCTTCTCCGAACAGGATCTCGTAAACATGGACGCCTTCAAAGGTGCGATGAAGCTGAGCATTGATGGTCAGCCGAGCCGCCCGTTCAGCATTGATGTCCCGCGCCCATGGACGGATACCACTTACCCGAAGGATCCCCAAGCCGCAGAAGCCTTCAAGCAATTGAGCCGCCTGACGTACGGCAGACAGAGGGATTTTGTATCGCGGGAGATTCTACGAAGAATTGGGTAGATGCATTTTGTTAATGCGGAATATGTGGCTCCGTAGAGACGCAACGCTGTTGCGTCTCCCCTATTTCGATAATGTGCATTTAATCCGGTGGCAAATAATTCCTATCGCGTTCCCACATCACCGGATTCATCGCAATGTACGACCGCACATTTTCCACGGCATGATCCGTTCGCAAAATGCGATCGTGGAAACGCGGTTGCCATTGGAAATCTTTGTATCCCGCCGCACAAATACGTTTGGTACACGCACATTTGATTTGCTGAACAATGGATGACAATGAACCTGGTTTCCTTCGGAAAAGCGGGATGCATTCTGCGACAAATTGGGAGACGCAACAGCGTTGCGTCTCTACGGTGTCCATTTCCTCAGAAGGCAAAATTTTCACAATCATATGCACATGGTTCGGCATGACGACCCATGCATCGATTACAACATTGTTGCGTAACATTGGTGTCTTCAAAATTTCTTCCACCACAATCATTCCCACCGCATTCAACACCATCCTCTCGCTTCGCACCTCCCCAAACCAATGCGCCATATCCTTCGTGCACACCGTCACTAAATACGTCCCAATTTCCGCATAATCTTTACCCTGCAGGCGTGCCGTTTCCACCCGATAGCAATCGTGAAATATGGTCATCCTCCGATAATAAAGAAGGAACGACGTTTGTCAGCTGTACGCACGTACACCTGACGATTACAAAACATCGAAGATGTCTTCAAATTGCCTCTCTGTCACTAAAAAATGGATTTATATTTTTACCGTAACGCCACCGTCTCCACCGGCACCGCATGCACATAGTACCGCTGGCTGATACTATCCGGCGGCCAGCAGGTGTAGAGGATCAGTTCTTCGCCGCGACCGTCATCGGTGAGGCGGCTGGTATCGCTTGCCGCGACGGACTCCTCATAGGTCACTTCGTACACGTACATTTTTCCATCATACGTGACATACACGCGGTCGCCCGGATCAAGCTCATTGATCTTCCGGAAGATCTTCGTGAATTGTGAGCGGTCCCACGGGTAGCCCGAACTGTGACCGTAGATCATCACTTTGCCACCGCCACCGGGAAAACTGAAGAGATGCCCGACGCCATTTTGCAGTGGTGCCATTACGCCCTGGCTCGAGAACGGATCCGTCGGATGGATGACCGCAAGATCCGTGATGCCCACATCCGGCATCGTGATGGCAAAATATTTTTGGGACGCGTAAGGAGATGTAGCCCTAGCAACCGTTCCTCCCGGCTGCGGCACGCTAATCGTCGCACCACCCGGTCGTTGTACCAGTCCAGTGCTGCGAACCATCGCTCCAGCTTGGGGCTCCGCACCGGTGAATGCGGCCTGCTTTTGGGCACTCATGGAATGGAGACGGTAAGCAATATCGAAGAACTGACCACGAGTGATCGGAGTGCCGAGTGTCAGTTTTCCCTGATGCATCACCAGATTCTTTCCGATTGCCCCATTCACATACGGTGTAAACCACAGCCCGTCGCGGTTTTCGATGTACGGAGAAAGGGTAGCTGCTCCTCCTATACCTTTATCGCCATACGTCCGCAGAAGCAGTGCGATCGCTTCTTCCACGGTCACAGCGCGTGCAGGTTTAAAGGAACCATCCGGATACCCCGTAACGATCTGACGCTCAAAGGCCGCTTCCACGTACGCCGCATACCAACTACGCTGATCCACGTCAGAAAACAGAGGGAGCGGAGGCAATGCTATACGCACACGCTCTGTGAGCGCACGATCCTCGCTTCGCATACCCATGACGACCTTCAATGCCTCTGCACGATTGAGTGTCGCATAGGGTTTGCCCGAACCATCAGAGTACCCAGAAATGATCTGCGCGCGGGAGAGATACTCAAATGCTGTCTGGTAGGGCGTACCCGATGCATCGGCGAATGTCGCTGCACGCACGAGCGCAGACGGCAGTAATAGTGCCATAGTGAGCAGGACGCCAAGGGTGGAGCTCAGTCGCATGGAAAGGCATTTTAAGTACTTTTTATGATTGTGTCAAATCCTTTATTTTGTCGAATGGACTGATTATATCGGATCTCATTGAGTTCATCCTCCTACCTCCATACAGTACCTCGGCATGGCACTCAACATCGGAATCGCCCCCCTTCGTCCTGCGGGACTACGGAGGGGCAAGTCGGTCTTCCATACTTCCCCATAATCATGGCTTTAAAAATTGGAATTGTTGGGCTGCCAAACGTCGGCAAATCGACGCTCTTCAATGCACTCACACGAACGCGCGCTGCGCAAGCTGCCAACTATCCGTTCTGCACAATTGATCCCAATATCGGCATTGTTGAAGTTCCGGATGAACGCCTCAATGTTCTCAAGGACATGGTCAAGCCAGAGAAAGTGATTCCTGCTGCCGTGGAATTTGTCGACATTGCGGGACTCGTGAAAGGCGCGAGCAAAGGCGAGGGACTCGGCAATGCCTTTCTCAGCCACATCCGCGAAGTGCATGCCATCTGCCACCTCGTCCGCGGCTTTGAAGGAGGCGAGGTGATTCATGTCGAAGGATCGGTGGATCCGAAGCGCGACCGTGAGATTATTGAGACTGAACTGGCACTCGCAGATCTACAGACCCTCATGAAGAGAATCGATAAAGAACAGGGTCCCGCACGCACGGGAAATAAGGATGCGAAACTCGCGCTGATCCTTCTCGAAAAAATCAAAGCTGGTCTGGAGAAAGGCACAATGGCTTCGGCATTGCTGCTGAGTGATGAAGAGCGGATCCAGCTCAAGGATTTCCAGCTTCTTACGGGAAAGCCGATGATCTACGGCGTGAATGTTTCGGAAGCACAACTGAGTTCTGCATCTCCCGATGCATGGCGATCGACGCTTGGACTTGCATCAGATGCCCCACTCGTCGTGATTTCGGCAAAAATCGAAGAAGATCTCACGGACCTTGCGCCAGAAGAAGCAAAAGAATATCTCGGATCTTTGGGCGTAATGTCTTCCGGTCTTGACCGCCTCATTGCCGCAGCATTTTCTGCACTCGGTTACATCACCTACTTCACCGCAGGCCCGCAAGAAGTTCGCGCATGGACGATCACCAAGGGAATGACCGGACCTCAAGCGGCTGGCGTGATCCACAGTGATTTCGAAAAGGGATTCATCCGCGCAGAGACTATTGCGTATAAAGATTTTGTTCAACTTGGAGGAGAATTGGGAGCCAAAAATTCCGGGAAGATGCGATCGGAAGGGAAGGAGTATATTGTCCAAGATGGCGATGTGATGCATTTTCGATTTACTACGTAGACCACAATTGATCTTGCGTATGCAGCAATTCTATAGACAATATGTCTATGTTATCGCACGGGGCTGTAGAACACTATGCATTGGCACCAGGAAGACCGGAGACCAAGCAAACAAAGACCCGCAAAAGCTATAGGCGTTTTGTTGGGCAATTAGAGGAGACCAATGGTGATTCCTCACGACGCGAAGAACTCAATACTCTCATCGGCACTCGCCGAGCACGGCTTCTGCAACTCGCTGGAGAAAATCGAACAGATGGAACATCCGGAATCGAACAGAGATTGGTACGCAAGCGGGTTCACGCGCTGCGTACGTCGAATAGGAATAAACTGGGAGATCATCCATCCCTTCTGCGAAAGTTTTATGGCATGGACGATGGTTCTTCTAAAGAATGTGATTGGGATGGTTGAAGCAGAGAGATAGACTGCACACATGGTATTTCTTCCCCGCCAAGAATCGTTCACCTGTGAACACTGCGGTGCATCCGTTGAAGTTCTGTTGAATGGCAGTTACCGCAATCACTGCCCCACTTGCCTCTATTCCAAACATGTCGATGAAAAGGGACCTGGAGACCGGCAATCCCTGTGCCTTGGGCTGATGAAGCCTCTCCGGATCGATCAACATTCCAAAAAGGGGTGGATGATCGTCCACCTCTGTACCGTTTGCCAAAAAGAGATGAGGAATCGCAGTGCTCCGGACGATGAGATTGTTGGCTTCATGCAGAGGGAATCCGAACGATTTGCCCGGGTAAATCCGAAGGATTGAAATAAAATTGTGTTCATATTTTGCCTCTCCTGCAAGGGCTCTTTGGGTAATCTATCTTGAAAACTTAATGAACCCAGGACTAGGATCCTCTTCTATGCGTGCTCTGCTACTTATTAGTATGTTCGGACTGCTGTTTATCTCGATGTAGAATCTGAACTCCTCTGACCTTACTCCTGCCCACTGGCAAATAGGTTCTTCGTATTGAGCAAATATGCACCCCCTCTCCCAACCCTTCTATGATCGTGGCTTTGGGACAAGGTTAGAATCTATTGACGGGGTTTTGTGAGGGGAAATGAAAGCAGGATATTGATGCT
>MFXW01000019.1 GCA_001787585.1 Candidatus Peribacteria bacterium RIFCSPHIGHO2_02_FULL_53_20 | reverse complement strand
CCGCCAGCGAGGGGACAATCGTTGGCACCACCACCATTGACCTCGACGCACTGATTATTCTGGCATTCATTATGTTTGATGGGACTGCAACCATTAAGAATAGGATCGCATTCATTGGGAATATCGCCGGGGACAATGATGCAAGCGGAGAAGTCTGCGGTGCATACGGTGTACTCTCCGCAGGGAATAGCATCGGAGCATTCATCAGCACCGAGAGTGTTTACCGTGACACATTGGTCTGCATCATTGCATTCAGTATGAGTCGGACCACAGGTACCGCATCCGAGTATTGTGTCACAGGCATCGACTCCGGCACCGGATACCTCTATGCAGGCACACGCACTATTGCATTCCAAGTGCACAGGATCCGAGGAAGATTGCGAGGAATCAGTGGAAAAACTTGAAGAAGAAGTGCAGGCATCCTCCGGTTCACAGGTATTTTCACCGGGAATGGGAAGGACTATGCACACATCGTTTTGGCACTCGGCATGAGCCCCGCAGGGAATGATTTCACTGCAATCGTTGGATCCAACTCCTGCAATGGTAATACATTGATCCTTGTCATTGCATGCAGTGTGAGTAGGACCGCAGGTGCCGCAGCCGAGTATGACATCGCAGGCATCGGCTCCGGCACCGGATATCTCGACACAAGCGCACACACTATTGCATTCCAAGTGCACAGAATCCGAGGAAGATTGTGAGGACGAGCTGGAAATGGAACATCGAGCGGCATCACACACTTTGTTATATCGCCGCTCTGCACACAAACCGTCGATACAGACTGGCACAGTGCAGGATTGTGCACACTCCATACCACCTCCGGGAGGAGTAACATTCGTGCAAGCACCGCACGTCTCTTTTGGAGCCGGACAACACCGATAATCGCAATTTGTTGCGTCCTCATCGACACAGATTTCTCCTGCCGTACACATGCTGCAGTGCGGTGCACCCATGTCCGGAATGCAACGACAGCTGTCACCCCCATTGCTGCAATCGGCACTCGTTGCACAGGCGACTGGTGGAGACGAGGAAGAGGAGACCGGGAAGCAACAGAGATTACCTCCTCCACAGGGAATATCTTTCAGTCCCATGGTCTGGCATTGATCCGGTGGCAGGCACTGGGTACCCGGAATGGTGCAGATACCACTGGAGGAAGAAGAGACCGGGAAGCAACAGAGATTACCTCCTCCGCAGGGAATATTTTTCAATCCCATTGTCTGGCACTGATCCGGTGGAAGACACTGCGCGCCCGGAATAGTACACACCGTCGAAGACGTGCTGGATGCGGATGAAGAGGATGAGGAAGATTCGTAGCGGCAATCCACGGAGCAACCATCGTTGGGGACGGTATTGCCATCGTCACACTGCTCTATCGGGCGATCGACGATGCGATTGCCACAGCAGGCTCCGGCGCAAATGGATGGATCGGGTTTGCAGCTGGTTAGGAAGAAATACGATGTCTCTGGGATACAGGGACCAAGTCCGTAACATTCGTTTTCATCGCAAAGATTGAAGAGCCCATCGCCACATGTCTGGCAAGCCGAACATTCCGGTGGTGGTAGCGGGCAGTTGGGAGGAGCGCCGTGCATGCTGGAGGAAGACGCGTTGCCCGAAGAAGATGGACTACTCGATGAAGAGCTGCCGCCCGAGCAGGTGATGCAACTGCCCGTACAAGAGGGTGTTCCACAGGTACCGACCACCACTTGTTGACTGCCCGGCGCACAAACCACACCTACAGGGGTGCACGTTGGTGAAGGAAAAACGTTGCATACGGCACCAGCCGGACAGCTGTCTCCTCCGATCGAAGAGGGAGTACTACTGCCTCCGCTGCTGCCACTACTGCTGGTACTACTATTATCGGTGTGACTGCTGCTGCCTCCGCTGCTTTTTGGATCACCCGGGAGAGAACACCGGCACATGCCCGGGACGCACTTCCGACCGTTGGGGCATCCGCAAAAACCTCCACTCAGCACTCCGTTGGTCATAATTTGTCCAATCTCACATTCTTCGTCGCCGGTCAGCACGCCATCGCCGCAGAAATCGCCCTCCGGCGCGCACTCACAGTTGCCCAAGCATTGCTTGCCTTCACCACAGTCACTGTCCACATCACATTCACCCGGCATGAGAGGTGACCCATCCCACCAAATGTTATGGCAGAACTCTTCCGTGGGATGGCACTCACAAAACCCCCATTGGCATGCCTGCCCTGTGGGGCATTCAATGCCAATCTCGCAGGTTTCCGCAGGCAGGAATTCCGATGCCGGATCGAGCACACCGTTGCCACACAGTGGGAAGTTGAATTGATCTTTGGGTTCACAGATGCAGTTTTTCTTCCTGTTACATTGTTCATTCAGTGCACAATCGGGGCTCTGCTCACACTCCTCACCAGGCTCAAGCTTATTATTTCCGCAGACATTTTTTTCTTCGCACCTGCACAGAGATAAGTCGCATCTCTTTCCATCGGGACACAACTTTTTGAGGCTGCACACCTCATATCCTCCCCAGTCACAATAATCCTTGTAGTTGGGATCGATGCAGTGCGGCAGCGAACTGCTGGAGCTTTGGGCACTCGAACTTTTTGGTTTGGAAGAACTTTTGGAGCTCTTTGGAACCGCAGAACTTTTGGGCGCAGAGGAAGAAGGGAGTGCTGAGGAACTTTGTATGGATGAAACCGATGAAGAAAGCGCACTGCTTTGGGAAGATGAACTAGAGCTTTTTGGTGCAGAGCTGGAAACCACGCTGCAAGCGGCCGGGGCACAGGCTATGTAGCTGGTGCCTTGCATGCACTTTTTATCAACGCAAACAGGCACTTTGCATTTTCTATTGCATTCTAATTTTCCCCCAGGGATGTTGATATTCTGGCAACCACTACATGTCTGCTTGCCGCAATCTGCGTCTTGAGTACACCTGGCTTTGGAGGATTCTGAACTCCATGTCGGGCAGTTATGAATGAGAATCGTCGGTCCGCAATCACCGCAACCGGTGCAGGGGATTCCAGGACACTCACCGCAGCGCCGCTGCTGCGCAGGAGGACATGTGCAGCCGCCCCCTCCACCAGGACCTCCTCCGGGACCTCCACCAGGTCCGCCGGGTCCTCCTCCATCCGCGCACCCTGGAAGATTCACATGTGTACACGCTCCCTGATTCCCGTTGAGGACACAGTAATCGACCGTGCAGGTATTGCCGTCGTTGCAAGAGGCGACACTATAGGGATCTGTAGGACAGCATGCACCCGTGATGCCGCCGCAGTACGCGCCACCGGTACCGCCCGTGGTACCACTCGAAGATGGAGCAGGACAAATGGCGTTGATACATTTGTCGCGACAGCAGTCGGGATCATTGGGTTGTCCGCAGGGAAAATCATACGACCCCGCAACATTATTCATGCATTGCTGATAACAGGTGTATGCTTGACCTCCAGCTGCAGGAGGAGCGCCCCCAGCTGCACCGCCTAATGTAGGATTACATTTACAAACGCACTCCGCTACACACCGCTCGATTGCTGGCTGCCCATTGAATTGCGAATTACATAAATTACGACAGCTTGTCGATGTTCCCCCACGATCCAGAGGCGGATTTGGGCATATAATAAGACTGTGGCACATCCATATATTCTGAGTAGGATCAAAAATAAGCTCTGTGTTCGGGGGGCAAGTGCAACTGCAAACATTCCAGGCAATCACGCCTCCGGCATCCACGCACGCAGTGGCCGGACGAGGGACTCCGTCGCTAAAATTCAGCACAGGCGGATTCCCACATGCGAATTGGCAGCCCGTCGTGCAACTGCCCCCGTTGAGCGTGCCGTTGTCACACTGCTCATTTTCCCCGTTCCCATTGGGAGATTGTGTAATGCCATCACCACAAATACCGCCCGCTACGCACATGTTTTCGCAGCCTGCCAGCGTACTGGTGCCGTAGGTGTACCCATCCGGACATGTTTCTGGGGTCGTGAATGGCACACAGGCGTGGTCCGATAGCCTACAACAGTAATAGACTGTGCCACCTCCTCCTCCCGTCCCACCAAATTCTCCACCCTGATTCAGTCCTCCCGGTCCTCCCGATTCTCCCGCCTGCCCCAGTGGATCACTCGTCGACATCTTCGATACAACGGCAACCATTCCCAGAACGAGCAACACTCCGATGATGGCGCGATGGCGAAAACGGAACGGGAGCATGCTCCGCAAGAGTATATCAACTTTTGCGAAAATATATGCACGTCACAATTTCCAACGGAAATAGCAACTCGCAACAACTTTTTTCTACCCCTCCCACCCTGTCCCGACTGCAAGCGGTGCCTCGCCCTCCATCCACCGGTAATGCCCCGTGCCATCGCTCCACTGCACGGCGCCAAGAGTGGAAAGAGAGCCTGGTTCGTTGAGTAGGATCTGCAAAGAGGGTCCTTGAGTATTTGGTGCCATGCTCACGTCTCCGGAAATCCGGAGTGTCAGCGCTCCTCCGGTGATTGATCCCATTTCTTCCGCAATAGGGCAATCCACAAACCCGTCTGCGCCGAAGGAACATGTGCCGGAATTTCCTCCGTCGGAACGTATCACCCGCCAGTTCTGTACAGTGATGCCTGCGGGCATACGCGTAGTGAAGAGCAGATTTTCCACGATCAATAGTGCGCCAGTGCTTCGTCCGAGGAACCGGAATTCCGCTATGCGCTGATCCGCCCCCAGAGTCATATCCCCTTCCTTTGGTCCAGCATTTTCCACACGGTTGATGATGGTGCTTGCTGTCTGATGCCCAGGATGTGACCACTCGACGGGCAATGCCTGGCTCGTTTGGATGTCTCCGGTCTTCGCGATGATCATGGACATCGATTTCACTTCGACAAATTCCTCGGGAAACCCTCCCTGAAGCGGCGTCTTCATCGTCGCCTCGATGCCGAGGGGAATGGAGCCCGGACCCACTGTTGCTTCGCCGATCGCTGCCTCTCCTTTCCAGCGCTTATCCAGCTGATCGAGAACATCGGGCTTGAGTGTGATGAGTGTTCGTCCTGTATTGTCGACCAAATGCAGCTCCAGAATCGTCCGCAGCTCTTTTTTCATATTCACCGTGACAGAGCGAATATCCATCGGTTCAGAAAACTGGAAGACTCCCGAAGCAATGGGCTGCGTGCGGGTGCCGATAAGGAGGAACCGGGAAGGAGTGGGGTGGGTCCAGCGCCCCAAAGAGGAAGAAGAGGATGCAGAAGAAACAAAAGATTCAGAGGAGGATAAACTCGCAGCGGAGAGCCGCGGCTCTCCGCTCCTGCCCCCTCTCTCCATCGCACGGTATTCCTCAAGTTGCCCCTGGGAATGCGCAAGATATGCCGCAGCCAGCCGCGCCATTTCACCGCGCGTGAGGAGATGCTCCATATCCTGCTCGAGTCCTGGCAATCCCACACCGGCGCCATACGCTCCTTCGCGGTACTGCACATACCATTCGCCAGGCGGCGTCTCCACTTTGAGCTGATACAACTCTCCGAGTATTTTGAGTGCCTCCGCGTAGTTCACAGAATTCTCCGGACGAAAATATCCATCGAGATATCCTCCGACAATGTCATGCCCTTTTGCATAGCACACGTACGGACTGAACCAGTCCCATTGTCCTACATCGGGAAAACAGTTCCCTGCGTCTTCCTCAGGACTGACCGTTGATGCTGGGTAACTTCTCAGAACGATCTTCAAAAACTCGGCTCGATTGAGAAGTTGATCCGGGCGGAATGTGCCATCGGGATTTCCTTCGATCGCCCCGGCTTCAGTAAGAACGCTCACGCCAGCCATCACGGCACTATTAAAAGGGGTATCGGTGTATTTATCGGTCTGATCTTCAAAAGTGAGAGCGATGGCTATGACCGGCACGAGGAGTCCCGAGAGGATCAGGATGCGTTTCATGAGGAGTATTGTAGCAAAAACAAGAAGACCTATTGCATTTCTTATCTCCAACCCTAACCCTATCTCTAGTTTGCTCCCGTAGTTCAATGGATAGAACGACCCTCTCCTAAGGGGTAAATGCAGGTTCAATTCCTGCCAGGAGCACCAAAAATCTTACGTCTCCAACACTATCACCTGTCTTCCCTCCGCCGGCAGCCCTCCTTTCAATTTCCACTCGGGCACCGCCGCCGTCCCCACTGCCCCGATGATCTTGAGCACATCATTTGCGGAAGATTTCTCCGAAGCGAGCGGAATGATGACTCTGGGATCGACTTCTTCAATGATCTTCTGTGCGATTTTGGGGTCGTCGCCTTGGATTGCCATGATGGCGACATCGCCGAGAACTTCGAGTTCGTGATCGGTCCAGTCGTGCAGAGGCGCGGGAAGAATCGCAATCCGCACTTCCTCCGCTTCAATGACATACGACACATGCCCTCCTTCTTTCTGTCCGATGCCACGGATAGAAACACCATTGATGTCATACTCTCCCGGCCAGGAAATGATGCTTTTTCCCGGCTCTTCCTCTGGCTTGCTCAAAAATGTCAGCGCTCCTACTACGGGCTTGCTCGGAAAAAATGCGAGCTTCGTCTTGTTTCCGGTTTCAATCAGGAGACTGCGACCATCGGGAGAAGTAAACGTCAACATGCCAGCATGTTAGAGAGAAAAAGTAAGAATGGAAAATAAATCCTCAATTCCCTGCCCCTCCGAAGCTCCGCAGAGCGAAGGGGGGTCAATTCCCTGCCACGCGAAGTCCGCCTCAGCGGACGAAGTGGGGTCAATTACTCTTCAATCCGATCAATACTTGCACCAAGGCTCCTTAACTTTTCATCAAGGCGATCAAATCCCCGTTCAATGTACCGCACATCCGTAATCGTCGTTTCGCCGTCCGCGCAAAGTCCCGCGAGAACCATGGCGGCACCAGCGCGAATGTCATTACTGGCAACCTGCCGACCACGAAGGGGGGTCGGACCGATAATGAGGGCTTCGTGGGCGTTCAGGACTTCGACGTGTGCCCCCATCTTCTCAAGCTCATAGAGATATGCCATCCGTCCTTCAAAAAGTGTTTCGAAAATTCGGCTCACACCTTTGGCTTGCGTAAGGGCGACGCCCATAGGAGCCATGAGATCAGTCGGGAATCCCGGGTAAATAAGCGTCTGGACTTTGGTAGCGTTGAGCGAGGAGAGTTCCCCATCCACGAAGAGCGTCTTTTCCGCAGCATCATATTTCCATACGGCCCCCATGCGGCTCAGCACATCGAGAAACAGTGTAAGTTGCTCAGGATCTGCACCGTGAATGCGCACTCTGCCACGGGTGACAAGCGCTGCGAGCGTGATGACCCCCATCTCAAGGTAATCATTGATAACGGTGTGCTCGCTACAAGACAGTGTTTTTTGTCCATGCACGATCACCGTGTGTGTTCCGATTCCCTCGACCCGCGCTCCGAGCGTCGTGATGAATTTCTCCACATCCTGCACATGTGGTTCGGCGGCGGCGATATCGATGCGTGTTTCTCCGGGAAGGAGTGCGGCAGCCATCAGAACGTTTTCCGTCGCAGTCACGGAGAATTCCGGAAGGATGACGCGACCGGGTTTGAGCGATCCTTGCAGATGCAAGGATTCTTCCGTGCTCATGTCGACCGCTCCCATCTGTACCAGTGCCATGACGTGCGCTCCCACCGGGCGTTTTCCGAGCACACATCCTCCGGGATACGCCATCTCTGCAACACCAAAGCGCGCGAGAAGAGGACCAAGAAGCACGATCGAACCGCGCAGCTTCCCGACATACTCCACGGGGATGGGCTTACTGACCATACGGTCCGTGCGGATGCGTACCGTGCCGTCTTGGAATGATGTATCCGCTCCGAGGAATCGGAGAATCTCCAACATCACTTCGATGTCTCTGAGCTTCGGGACATTCCTAAGAACTGTCTCACCCGCACAGAGCACGCTTCCGGCTATTAATGGCAAAGCAGCATTTTTGGATCCGCTCACGGTGATATCTCCCCGCAAAGGGGTGCCGCCGCGGATGCGATAACGGAGATCGGACATGGAGCAACAGTATAGCGAACAGTGGCTTTCTGGGGAGAGAATGGGGAGAAAATCCGAAGATACAAGATGCAAGATACAAACAAATCCTAAGCTCCAATACTCAAAGTATCAGGGCAATTGTATGATTTAGTTCTTGTATCTTATTTGTATCTTGCATCTTGTATCTTCAACATTCTTCGCCTGTATCTTCAGAATGTTTCCCGGCGGTGCGCGAATGATTCCACAAGCAAAAGGATGGCACCAATGGTGATACAACTATCCGCCACATTGAATGTTGGAAATGTTCCGATCTGAATGAAATCCGTGACGAGACCGTCTGGAATACGGTCGATGATATTGGCAATGCCGCCGCCGAGGATGAGGCCGAAGGCAACCCGCCCAGCAGCGGAGAGTCGCGACTCTCCGCTCCGCGCGCGCACCGAACGAATCGCGATGATGGCAACGATGACCAAAGCAATCCCGATCAATATTTCCTGCATAACCGGAGGCAACCGCAATCCGAATGCAATGCCAGAATTGTGAGAAAGCTCGAAACCGGCAAAAGGTCCGAGAACGGCGATGCGCTCTACAAGAAAACGATTCACAAGCTGGGCGGAAGCAACGCTGAGAAGTAACGCAGCGCCGGTGATTATCCCAAGAAGATGCATCTCACCCATCTTGCTCCTTGTGAAAAACCCTGTACAATAGAGGTAAGGGAATTGATGACTGCTCCATGATTCATGGAACGGTCGGTTTTTCATTCTCCCTAATCCTTATCTTTATCCTAATCCTATTATGAAAGCCTCCTTCATCGCCGCGGTAAACCAAATCTGTTCGGAGAAAAACGTCAAACCCGATCAGGTCATCGAAGCTGTAAAGCAGGCAATCGCCACGGCATACCGC